>CAJGCU010000072.1 GCA_904501945.1 uncultured Bacteroidaceae bacterium | reverse complement strand
TTGCTTGCAAGTGCCGGAAGCGGGACTCGAACCCGCACGGGCGCAATGCCCAAGGGATTTTAAGTCCCTCGTGTCTACCATTCCACCATTTCGGCGCATTGCTTGGTTCAAAAAAAGAAGTTCATGCAGAACTTCTTTTCTTAGTTGCGGGGGTCCGACTCGAACGGGCGACCTCCAGGTTATGAGCCTGGCGAGCTACCAACTGCTCCACCCCGCGATGTTAAGTGTCTGCAACATCAAAGAAACGACCTTTCTCCGTTGCGAGTGCAAAGGTAGCACTTTTACCTGAAATGGCAAAACTTTTAGATGTTTTTTTGATAAAAATCCTTTCTTCTCTTGTGAAGTCGCAAAAAAGTAGTTCTAACGGGGCTCTATACTTTCACTGTGTGTATAGATGGAGAATCTCAATTGTTATATGGCTATGGCGCCATCTCTTCCAGATTCATGCATGCTTCAGTCCATTCTTCTTCAGCTTCTGTAAGTTTGTTCTTCAGTTCTCCGTAGTGGGCAAAGAGTGTGGAGTCACTTGCTCCGTCAGGAGTAGCCAGCTTGGCCTCTACTTCGGCAATCAGCTTTTCCAGTTCCATGACTTTCTTCTCTGCATTCTCTACCGCCTTCTCTGCTTTCTTGATGAGTTTGTTGCGTTCCTTCTGTTCAGCATAGGTGAGAATTGGAGTGCTTTTTTCTGACACATGCTTCTCCTCTTGCTTATTGTTGCTTGATGGACTTCCTGCACTATTCATGCTGCGGCCCAGTTCGTTGAGCGAATCAATTTGTTTCTTTTGTAGAAAGTCGTAGATGCCACCGATGTGTTCACGCACCTTTCCACCTCCAAATTCATAGACTTTATCTACCAGCCCGTCAAGGAAATCACGGTCGTGAGAAACGATGATGACCGTTCCGTCAAAGTCCTTGATAGCCTGTTTCAGCACATCCTTCGATTGCATGTCAAGGTGGTTGGTTGGCTCGTCAAGAATGAGCAAGTTGACAGGTTCAAGCAGTAGACGAATCATGGCCAGACGGCTGCGTTCACCACCTGAAAGCACTTTCACAAATTTGTCAGATGCTTCGCCGCCAAACATGAAAGCACCCAGTATGTCACGAATCTTCAGACGGATGTCTCCCTTTGCCACACGGTCGATGGTGTCGAACACGGTGATGTTACCGTCCAGCAGCTGGGCTTGGTTCTGTGCAAAGTAGCCTATCTGCACGTTATGTCCAATTTTCAAGTTACCCTCGAAAGGAATCTCATTCATGATGCATTTGACCAATGTGGATTTCCCCTCGCCGTTGTTGCCCACAAACGCCACTTTCTCACCTCGCTTGATGGTCAGGTTTACATCTGAAAAGACTGTCTTCGTATAACTTTTTTCCACGTCTTCGCAGATGACGGGAAAGTCTCCGCTGCGAAGGCAGGGAGGAAATTTCAGGTGTAGGCTGCTGGTATCCACCTCGTCAATCTCGATGGGCACAATCTTTTCCAGCATCTTGATGCGCGACTGTACTTGGTTCGATTTCGTGGGTTTATAGCGGAATGTCTCAATAAATTGCTTGATTTCCGCAATCTCTTTTTGCTGGTTTTCGTAAGCACGAATCTGCTGTTCGCGGCGTTCGTCGCGCAAAGTGATGTATTCGTCATACTTTACCTTGTAGTCATTGATGCGTCGGCAAGTAATTTCAATCGTTCGATTCGTCACATTGTTGATAAATGCACGGTCGTGGCTCACCAGCATCACAGCATTAGCACGCTGCGCCAAGAATTGCTCCAGCCATTGGATAGAACCGATGTCAAGGTGGTTGGTCGGCTCGTCGAGCAGCAGCAAGTCAGGCTTTTGCAGCAGCAGCTTCGCCAGTTCGATACGCATGCGCCAGCCGCCCGAAAATTCAGACGTGGGACGGTCGAAGTCGCTGCGCTGAAACCCGAGGCCTTGCAGCGTACGTTCCAGTTCGGCATGATAGTTGATGCCGCCCATCATCGTGAAACGGTCATTCTCATGGGTGAATTTCTCGATAAGCTCCATGTACGACTCGCTTTCATAGTCTGTCCGTCGGGCAATCTCTGCATTCATCTTGTCCAGCCGTTCCTGCATCTCGCTGATGTGGGAAAATGCCGTTTCTGCCTCCTCCATCACCGTGCGGCTGTCGGAGAGCACCATCACCTGTGGCAGATATCCAATCGTGATGTCCTTTTGTCGCGACACCTGCCCGTAGGTAGGCTCCTGCATACCGGCAATAATCTTCAGCATGGTGCTTTTTCCTGCACCATTTTTGCCCACTAGCGCAATGCGGTCCTTAGGATTGACCACAAAACTGGCATCTAAAAAGAGTGGGGTGGCGGAGAACTCAACCCCCAGTTTATCAATCGAAATCATGAATTTTTTGTCCTTTGTTTTTGGTGAATTTGCCAAAGTGGATGGCATGGCTGGGACATCGGTGGTAGCAACGCAGGCAGCCTGTACAGTTCTCGTGCTTCCATACGATATTCCCTTTTTCGTTGGTTGTAATATTGCCCAATGGACACGTGCGTACACAGCGTTTGCATTGGATGCAGTTCTTGTTGGTAAAGAAATACTTGTCGGTAACGAGGAAACGGTTGAAAAGCGGACGGAGCACATAGGTCTTCATCCATGCCATTTTGCCGCGGCACACTTCAGTCTTTGTCTCACGTTGCTTGATGCTCTCTGCAATGACTGGCAATTGCTGCAAAGTTTTCTGTACTTTGGCCGTTGCCACTTCGTCCTTGTCCACATCGAAGCCAGGCAGACATACGTAGGTGTTGGGCATGTGGACAGAAAAGACGGCATCTAATGGGCGTCCCATCAACTGCGACAGGATGGTGTCAGCATAGCCCATGTCGTCGCCACAGGTCATGACAGCCCACACGTATTTTGCAGATTTGATGTCTTTCTGATGTTCCTTGATGTAAGATTCCACCACCTTGGGAATGCCCCATGCATATACGGGAAAGACGATGCCAAACAAGTCTGCGTCATCGTTCATCAATCCTTGTAGTTTGTCGGCAACCCATTGGCTGTTGCCTGTTCCAGAAAAGCAATATATCATTGGGGTACTGTTATTAGAATCTGCTTATTTTTTTGCAGAAGTTACAAAGTTACATCTTTTTTTGTTCTTTTTAGAAATAATTTAAGGAACTTTCCCCTATCTATGCCCTGTAATAGTAAAATATCTTTGAAAATGGAGAAATATTGTATTAGAGTGCTTCTGGCAAAGTTATCAGTTGAACGGATTTTAAGGGCAGGCATTCTAAAAAATGATAATCTGTAACTTTTTCAGGTGTATTGGTGGAAAGCGCCCCATCTGCTAAAGAATTGTCTTGTCGGCAGGGAAAGGTGGGGCAGAGGGATAAGGATTATTTTTGTTATTCGAGCGCATCCCTCGGGTACGATATGCCGCACCCCTCGGGTCCGATACATGGAATCCGAGGGGTGCGTTTTTTTTCGTATGCAGTTCAGTCAATTTGGGGTTTTGTAAGGAGTGCTATTTAAGGGCAATTCTTTAGACTCAATGATGTTCCTCGTATGTCTGAAATACAATGTAGAGACCATCAGAGTGGAGTGTGAATTGGTTCTCCAGTGATTCGTTGAGTGTGCCTTGCCAGAGTTGCGTGTACGGATAGGAATCCCACCGAAGCTGTTCGGAAGTGAGGACAGAACCTGTGACACGGAAGATGGAAACTTGCTGGCGTGGGAAGGACGGGAAGGTCTGAGTTCCGCAGGCAGGTGTGAAAGTACCGTGGTCGGTGTACATGGTGGGTTGAATGTTGAACTTTTGCAGATAGAATCCCATGAGAGAGATGTTTCCCAACGTATGGTCTTCGCGCAGACCCGTACATCCGATGTAGGCAATTGAACGGAAACCTTGGCTGATAGCAAATTGTGTGGCTTTGGTCAAGTCGTTGTACTCTTGTTCTTCGACCGTGTGGATGAGATGGGCATACTGCTCCTTGATGTGAGAGGGTAGTGAATCGCCGTCGCCCACGATGGCGAATGGGGTATGTCCTTTGCCGATATATGTTGCTGCTGCGCTATCGCAGCAGATGACGTGTGTTGCATCTCTCAAAATAGAAAGAGGAATGGAGTGGCTGGGGTAATCACCTGCCGCGAGAATGACACAGTCGTATGTCTTACTTCCTTGTTTTTGTTGCATCGTCTTGAATTTCTTACAGTTTCGTTGTCACGTTGTTTGCCTTCATGAGCTCTTTCCATTTGTAATATCCGTAGATAGCAATAATGGCATAAAGCATATAGAGTGCAGCATAAAGGTAGATGCCTTTGAAGGTGTAGAGTCCGGAACTGATGACATCGACTGCAATCCAAACCCACCATTGTTCAATCCATTTACGTGCTAACATCCACATGGCAATGATGGACAGGGATGTGGTGAGACTGTCCCACCATGGGACATTGCTGTCTGTGTAGGTTCGCAGGATGAAGCTAATGCCGATGAAGCAAGCAGCAAAACAAATGGCAAGTGGTAAGCATTTCTTGCGTGGCATTCGGGTGATGGGCAATTCTTTTTCGTCTTTTTTCTTGCCGTATAGCCAGACGATAATGCCGTAGATGGAAGCTAGGCAGTAGTAGATGTTGATGCCAAAGTCGGCATAGAGCCCCACCTCGTAATAGACAAACAGGGAGATTACTGGCATGATGATGCCAGTAATCCACATGTAGATGCTTGCTTTAATTTCTTGGTAGAGATAGACGAGTCCTGTGATGACACCGAGTATCTCTATCCAGTTGCTGATAATATAGTCTTGCATATTTCTTTCAAACAGTATCTTTTTGTTCTAACTTATTCGTGTGCAACCTGATAAAGCACAATCTTGAATCGTGTTAGAATTTGAGTGATAGCCTTGCTGTGAAATGGAAGGGCGCTTGTGGAGCAAATCCGCTTTCATAGAGGTCTGTGGTCCATGCGTAGGCATTGCCATTCTGGTCTTTGCCAATTTCGCAGTAAGCCCATCCATTGTTGTCATACTTGAGCGATGTGAGGTTGTAGAGCGTGATGCCAGCCGTTATTTGCTTGATGCTCTTTGTCTTGAACGTGTACGACAAGTCAAGGTTGTTGGTGAAGTGGTCGCTGAGTGTCATCTTTATCTGTTCATCTCCCACCTTGGCATAGCGGAAACCTGTATTGGTCATGTATTGTTCGCCGATGTACTGACTCAAGAGCTGTGCTTTCCAGCCTTTCCAGTTGAAAGTGAGAATGTTGTTGAAGATGGTTTCTGGAGAGAAAGAAGTCCTGGTGTCGCCCAGATTGAGCGCACCCTGGTCATCCCAAGACCCCTCTTGCGTCGCTCTTACTGTCCAGTCTTTGTTGCGATTGCGGCTGAACGTGGCATTCATGTCCCACTGGAACCAGTCGGCAGGTTTGAAAGATGCTTCCAGCTCGATTCCAGCGCGGTAGGATTTTCCGCTGTTGTCGTTGGTAGCAGTCATTTCGCCAATATCGTTCAGTTGTCCAGTCAGCACAAACTGGTTGGTGTAGTTCATCAGGTAGAGGTTCGCTCCTGCCGTGAATGTAGGGCTCTGATACTTGTAGCCCAATTCCCAGTCTTGCAGTTTTTCCGCTTTCAGGTTTTTCCCGATGTTGTCTTCATAGTCGTTTCGGGTAGGCTCTTTGTGGGAAATGGAGAGGGAAGCATACACATTATTATATTTATTGATTTCCCAGAAAAGTCCGAACTTGGGATTGAGAAAGTCATAGCTGAAGTGCTGCCCGTAGCTGATTTGCTGGCAGTTGTCGTCGTAGTCGTCTGTCGGACCGTCCATGCGAATGCCGGTGTGTCGATATTGCAGGTCGGCAAAAGCGTTTATGCCCTTCAGAAATTCATAGTTAGCCTTGGCATAGATGTTTCCGTCATTTTTCCGGGCATCGTTGTCGTAGTAGGTAAAGTCAACAGGCACGTAAGCATTGCTTGCCCAGAGCACTTTGCCGAAGTGCTGCCCTTCGTAGTTGTTCCATCCGCCTCCTAATGATGCGGTCAGATTATCTCCGTTGTCATAGTTAAGCGAGGCAATGAACCCATAGAAATCGTTATCCATCTTCTTCTGGTTGATAACATCTCCCTTCGTGTCAAAGTCTCCAGCCTGTCCGAGGTTGAATGTGTAGAGCTTTTTGTTGGCTTTGTATTGCTCATAATACCCTTGCCCCTTCGTGTAGTGCAGTCCGACATTGAAGTTCAGAGTGTTATGCAGCCTCTGGTTCCACAGCAGCTGATAATTCTGCTGGTGATAGTTGTCTGTCTGGTTCTTGTAGTAATGGCGATTCCCGTCTTCATCGTAGTACTCTCCGCATGAGTTGTAGGTTCTGCCATAAAGTTCCTGCTCGTATTTGCTGGTGTAGTTCCACGCATGGTAAGTCTTCTCCTTCCCGTTGAAGGTGATGAACTTGATGGCTGTGTTTGTGCTGTTGTAGCTAGCTTGCAGGAAGTAAGAGTTGAGCCCGACGGAAGCACGGTCAATGTAGCCGTCGCTGCCGATGTGGGAAAGCCTTCCTTGCACGCTCCAGTGATTGCCCAGCAGCCCTGTTCCGAATGTGATGGTTTCCTTATTGGTACCGTATGAGCCCGCAGCCAAGTCTATGCCAAAGTAAGGTTTTGTGCTGGGCTTTGACATCTGGATGTTCACAGAGGCTCCAAAAGCACCGGCTCCGTTGGTCGAAGTGCCGGCTCCGCGCTGAATCTGTATGCTCTCGGCGCTTGAAGCGAAGTCGGGAAGATTAACCCAGAACACTTGCGAGCTTTCCGCATCATTCATGGGAATGCCATTGGCAGTGACATTGACGCGGCTAGGGTCAACACCGCGCACTCTGACAGTAGTATATCCCACGCCATTGCCCGCATCGCTGGTGATGGTCACGCTGGGAGTTGTCGACAGAAGGAAAGGGAGGTCTTTTCCTGAGTTGAGGCTTTCAATCTGCTCCTTGCTCACCTGTGTGTGGGCAATAGGGGATTTCTCTCCGGCACGGGTGGAGATGACTTGAACCTCGTCGAGATGAATTACTGAATTTTGTAGAGTATCTTCTTGATACTCAGTCTGCGCCATCATGAAAGATGAACTGATAGACAGGAAAAGGAAACTGAAAATTGCCTTTTCTCCGAAATGGAATTTGATCATAAAGTATTTAACTAAAGATTAATAATGAAAAGGGGCTTTTCAGTCTTCAATCATTCCTACGGCAGCATTACCTGCATCAGGTTCGTGGGTATAATCTCAGCCCGCTTTCGCGAGCACCCCTTTAGTTAAAATCGCTGCAAAGGTATTATTTTTTATTGATATTCAAAACGTGAAGATTGAAAAAACACTATTTTATCTAAAAAAAGGCGCTCAAACCAGCGTTCTTGTTTTTTGGTAGGGTAGGTTTTAGACATATTCGAAGTGTATTCTGCTTTTTTCAAGCATCAATTTTTCTTGTATCAATTTAAAGTGGTATCTTTGCCCCACGAACAAAAATAGACGAAAATAATGAATACTAAAAACTTACTGATGCTGATGGCTTTTTCGTCAGTAGCACTCTTTGAAAGTTGCACTGACAAGCCAGCCCAGACAATTGGTTTCAAGCTGGAAGACATGGATCAGAGCGTGAAACCTGGTACGGACTTCTATCGCTATGCTTGCGGAGGATGGATGAAGAACAATCCGCTGAAACCGGAATATGCACGCTTTGGCAGTTTTGACATTGTAGAAGAAGAGAACAACCAGCGCATCCGCGACATCATCGAGGGACTTGCGGCAGAACCACAGGAGAAAGGCTCTCTCGGACAGAAAATAGGCGACCTCTATGCCCTGCGCATGGACTCTGTTCGCCAGAACAAGGAGGGAGTTGCCCCTGTCATGGTTGACTTGAAGCGTGTAGAAGATGCTGAAACGACCGAACAGCTGATGGCTCTGATTAGTCAGATGATGATGGAAGGAGTCAGCTTGGGCGAGTTGTGGGGATCCTACATCAGTGCCGATATGATGTCGTCAAAAGAAAATCTTCTTCAGATTTCTCAGGGCGGCTATAGCATCAACCGCGACTACTACGTGAAGGACGATGAAGCCAACAGCAAGATTCTTGCAGCCTATCGCCAGCACATTGTTAATATGTTTAGCCTTACAGGCGAGACAGAGGACGAGGCGCAGCGCAAGATGGAAAATATCATGCAGCTGGAAACCCGCATGGCAAAGGCTGGAAAGAGCAATGTGGAACTTCGCGACCCTGCCAGCAACTATCACAAAATGGCATTTGCCGATTTCGTGGCAGAATACAGCGGCTTCGATTGGAAGAGCTATTTCGACATTCAGGGCATTACCGATATCGACAGCCTCTCAGTGGGTCAGCCAGAAGCGCTCAGCGAGGCGATGGCGGTGCTGAAAGACACCCCTGTCAGCGTGCTGAAAGACTGGTTCCAGTGGCAAATTCTCAGTTCGGCAGGCTCGCTCCTTGGCGACGAAGTATATGCAGAAACGTTCGACTTCAGCGGACGCGTCATGACAGGTGCACAGCAGCCACATCCGCGCTGGAAGCGTAGTGTCAATGCAGTCAACAGCATATTGGGCGAGGCAGTCGGACAGCTTTATGTCGAGAAATACTTCCCGCCAGCCAACAAGGAGCGCATGATGGAGATGGTGCGCAATTTGCAGCAGGCTCTTGGCGAGCGCATCGATGCTCAGGAATGGATGAGCGAAGCTACCAAGGCTGCAGCACATGAGAAGCTGGATGCTTTCTACATCAAGATTGGATACCCAGACAAGTGGCGCGACTACTCGAAGATGAACATCGATCCTGAGAAGTCGCTTTACGAGAACATGAAAGAAGTGTCTAAGTGGGCCGTTGCCGACATCGTTTCACGCCGCTGGAAAAAGCCTGTTGACCCAACAGAGTGGCACATGACGCCACAGACCGTCAATGCCTACTACAATCCAACCACTAACGAAATCTGCTTCCCAGCTGGCATTCTGCAATATCCATTCTTCGACATGGAAGCAGACGATGCCTTCAACTACGGTGCCATTGGCGTAGTGATTGGACATGAGATGTCACACGGATTCGACGACCAGGGACGCCAGTTTGACAAGGATGGCAACTTCCGCGACTGGTGGGCAGAAGGTGATGCCGACAAGTATAACGAACGTGCGCAAGTCATCAAAGACTTCTTCTCAGCCATCAAAGTTCTGCCCGACCTGAATGCAAATGGCGACCTTTGCTGCGGTGAAAATCTTGGTGACCACGGTGGCTTGAAATTCGCTTATGCAGCATTCAAGAACGCCACAAAAGACAATCCGCTGCCAGTCAAGGAAGGCTTCACGCCCGAGCAGCGATTCTTCCTTGCTTATGCAGGAGTGTGGGGGCAAAACATCACAGAAGCCGAAATCCGTCGCCTCACCACTATCGACCCTCATTCTCTGGGCGAATGGCGTGTCAATGGCGCGCTGCCGTTGCTGGATGCCTGGTATGATGCCTTCGGCATCACAGAAGCAGACCCCCTGTTTGTGCCAGAAGAAAAGCGCGTGAAAATCTGGTAAAATCCTATCAATAAAAAAATGTTTTTTAGTGATGAAGTGGTTGAGACATCCTCAGCCACTTCATTCTTCTTTTTTTTGAAGCCTTTCTCAAATAAGCCAGCTCATTCTATTTTGTGCCGTAAAATGAAAAATAATAAGATAAAAATTGTGAAGTTTAATTAAAAACTCGTATCTTTGGGCATCTTATAACAATCGAACTTAACCTATTGTCAATTTTTTTAATGCTTTTGGCTTATGAGAAAAATGGTGTTTTTATTAGCGTTAGTATTAGGTCTCCACTTGCAAGCGCAGGAATTGGATGTTTGCACAAAGCTTTATGGAGAAGAACAGGAAATCATAGTGATTAAGCCCACTGTAGCCAATTTCGTAACGATGCTTTCCATGAGTGGCGAGCAGTTCAAAACGGCATTGGAGAAGTATTCGTATATTGACCAGGAACTGGGCGGTGAGTTCCTCGCCTACTGGAATGGCAGCCATGAAAATTTCAGCAGCGCGAAATGCGTCAATGCTTTCCTGTATCACGAGAGCAACAAAGAGCTCCATTTCGTCGTTGGGCGCGAGATGGTCTATCCGCAAGGCTCCATCATGTCGCTCATGCGCGACTTGCGCCCCTACTTCAAAGAGATGCAGCGCGATGAAGGCCGCCATCGAGTAGAGGTGTTCGAAGTAAAGGAAGAGTCAGCCGTGTATGAGTTCAAGCTCTTCCACAATCCGCAGTTCTTCTACTTTATCGTCACTTGTCGTCCTGCTGAATAGCAGAGAACCAATAAATAACGCGAGTTCGATATAACATGTCTTTGTTATATCGAACTCACGTTTTGAGAGGGGATAAGCGCCCCCCATGTTGTCCGTCGTCCGTTGTCCGTCGTCCGTTGTCCGTTGTCTGTTGTCCGTTATCCCTTCACCACGCTTGTGCCCAGCGCGAAAGCCTTCTCCATATTCCCCGTTGTGCTGAAAATGTCAGCCTTGGCCGAGATGTTGTCAATGTAAGTCACCAGCTGCGCCTCAGGAATGCAGGGCAGTACAGGGCTGCCATATTCCAGCTGCCCGTGGTGAGCCAGGATGCAGTGGACAATGAAGTTAATCTCGCGCTTGTCAATGCCCAGTTCGCGCAGCAGATTGTTCAGGTAGTTGGCCGACATGTAGATGTGCCCGAGCAGGAAGCCATTCTCCAGCATCTCCCCCTCCGTGCTGTATTCACACAGCTTCCCCCAGTCGTGGAACAGGATGCCCAGAATGCATCGCTCAATCTTCAGCTCCTCAGGGTAGGGATAGACAGGGTAGATGCCCTCGAGCAGATGCAGCATCTGATAGACGTGGTTGAGCAGTCCGCCAGGGAAAGCATGATGAACAGTTGTCGCGGCCGGATACTTGCTGTATTTCGGAAACAGCTCATCAGCCTGCTGGCGGATGAATCCGATGAGCTTCTCGTCCGTGCAGAATCCGAGCAGCTTCTCCATGCAGGCATCCCACAGCTCCCGCTTGATGGGGCGGGGTACAAGCTGATAGAGCGGATGTTCCTCAGTCGGGAATTTGCCCACAATCATGTCCATGCTGGACGCCGATTTCTTGCCCTGGCTTTCGCGTATCGTGATAAACGTGACCAGCTGCCCCACCTGAGGCCCGCCACTTTTTGGCACGTCGAACACGCAGATCGTTTCGTTCCCTTCCTTATTGGCTATTTTCAGATTCACATAGGGAGAATTGTTGCGAGCCACGGCATCCTGGCGGCTCAGCACGATATATTCTTTGCTCATAGGAGATTTGTTTTGGTTTCTTGCATGCAAAGGTAATGATAAGTGGCAGAAGTACAAAATAAATCGGGACTTTTCAGAGAGAGAGAGGAAGGAGGCAGTTGCTCTCCCCCCTCCTTTCCTTACTCCTTCTTCAGCAGCTCCTTAATCTTGTTCACCGCCACATCCACACCCAGCAGCGTTGCGGCAAACACGAGGAACTGCGCGATGGCCACCAGCACCGACTGTGAAATCTCGCCCTGCGGAGGCAGCAGCAGCGCCCCTATCAGGGCGATGCTTGCCACCATCAGCGCCCATGCAGCCAGCAGTTCTCTTGCACTCCAGTTCATAGGCATTCTTCGATTTTACGTTCCGTGGTCCGTTGAAACTCACGCTTTCAGCGGCATCGGCGACATCTTTCCTTCCTTCACCGTGTAGGGCGTTCCGAAGAGCGTGAAAGAGAAGTTCTCCCCCGAGCCCGTCACCGTCACCGTCGTGTCAGAAGTCTCCAGTCCGTCGGGCGCACCCTCTTCGAGGCTTGCGCTGCTTCCCACCGCGATGTACTTGCCGTCAGCCGTCGCGATAGCCTTTCCCTCCTCGTCCACGAGGTAGCCCTGCTTGATTTTCACCCCCTCAGTCAGCGCAATGTTGGTCAGCGCCACATTCTTGTGGAAGTTGATGTTGCCCCCTCCCGTCAGTCGGCGGCACTCGCCAGCCGTCGTGAAGTAGATGCGCTTCTGGCGGATGTTCTCGGTCGTCAGTTCCTCTTCCGTCGGAGCCGACTTCGCCTTCACCTGCGGAGAGAACGTTCCCAGCCCCTCCACCTGCACAGCGCGTCCGTTCATGACGAAGTAGCTGATGGCGTCAAAGAAGGCAGACTTCGCCAGCTTGATGGTCGATTCGGGTACATTCGCCGCACGGGCAGCATAGTAGATGAAGTCGTCGTTCTTCACCACTGGTCCGCGCTGCAGCTGCATGCAAACACCACTGGCTTCGTCTCGCGGTAGTGCAGTGTCTTTTTGCGGAGGAAATACACCAGATTCCCCCTCAGTCCTGTTGCAGATTTCTTGCTCATAGTTCTTTCAATGTTTTAATGGTTCATATAAAAAAGGGTTAATTCTCACTTGAGGCCTTGCCCCCATACACGCCGCCAGTCACCACCTGCACCTCTCCGTGGGTCAGCTCATCGCGCAGCTGGGCACATGGAGCATAAGCAAGGCGCACAGTCTTCACACACTTCTCGACGCTGAACTCCTCAGGAGTAGGCACCGACTTCGAGCGCAGGTTCATGTAGAAGCCGCCAAAGTTAGGCATCACCACGCGGTATCCGTTGATGGCAAAGTAGGCAATCGCCTCCGTAATGCCCATGATGGCAGCCTCGATGGTGCTCTCAGGCACGTTGCTCGACTGGCTGATGTACTTCACCAGTTCCTTGTACTTCACTTTTGGATAGGTCAGCTGCATATAGCTATGCACCACAGGCTTCTCCTCTCGGTAATTGAGCACGCGTGTGCTCTTAAAAATTTTTAGACTCATAATTCTTCAAGGTTTTTGTTGTTTTTTTAATCAATTCGTTCTCGATGCGCATTTCGATGATGCAAAGTTACGCATAAAGACCCCCTGCTTGCAAGCATTTCAGCGCGAAAAGCGAGGGGTGTCGCCACAATGCCTCCAAAGTTGGCGAATATTCGCCAGCCCACCCCCGACTCCCTGGCGACACATTCCGCGCCAATTTCAACCCACACAGCGTAACAGCCCGATACGCAAAGAAAGCCCATATCCATATCACACCATCCAATCCCCTGCAT
>CAJGCU010000071.1 GCA_904501945.1 uncultured Bacteroidaceae bacterium | reverse complement strand
GGCAAAAACTTCTTACATTTGTACATTATTATCAAACACTAACATCCAAATACCAACCAACACTATGATGAAAAGAAATCTTTTTTTTATCCTGCTGCTGTGCTTCATCACTGCTCAAGCACAAACCGCAAGAAAATTCACAATTAACCTTACCGATGACGGCAAGGCACAGATGGTCTGCTTCCTGCCAGAGACATCTTCAGGGAAAGCCATCGTAGGCATACCAGGAGGCGGATACTCCGTCCTCTCAAACACCCACGAAGGCTATTTAGCATCAGAGTGGCTCAACAAGCAAGGAATCGCCTACTTCGTTGTCAATTACCGCCTGCCCAACGGCGACAGAACCATCCCCATGAGCGATGTACAGAAAGCCTTCAGCATTGTGCGCGACTCTGCCACCATATGGAACATCCATCCGCGTGATGTGGGTATCATGGGCTTCTCAGCAGGAGGGCATCTGGCATCAGTCATTTCCACACACTCCGAGTACGAGGTACGTCCCGACTTCACCATTCTGTTCTACCCCGTAATCTCTATGGATGAACGCGTTTCACACAAATACTCTTGTATCAACTTCCTCGGAGAAGACGGACAGAAAAACCCTGAACTAGTACGCCAATTCTCCACACAAAACGCAGTAAAACGACATCTGACCCCTCCTGCAATCATCATAACTGCCAGCGACGACCGCCTCGTTCCTTTCGTGACCAACGGACTGGCCTACTACACAGCCATGCGCAATGCCGGCAACGAATGCACCATGCACGTCTATCCAACAGGCGACCACGGTTTCGGATTCGGTACATGGTTCAAATATCACGACCAGATGCTAAACGAACTTGAAGCTTGGCTCAAAAACCACCCAACACCCAAACCTGACGTACAGCGAGTGGCATGCATAGGCAACAGCATCACCGACGGACATGGCATCGACATGGCAAGTCAATACGGCTATCCCGCTCTGCTTCAGCAAAAACTGGGCGAGAACTATCAAGTGAAGAACTTCGGCGTTAGTGCACGCACCATGCTCAACAAGGGCGACAATCCCTACATGAACGAAATGGCATGGCGTGACGCGGTTGCCTTCAATCCTGACATTGTCATCATCAAGCTGGGAACCAACGACTCCAAGCCACAGAACTGGCAGCATGGCACAGAATTCAAGCAGGACCTCGTGCAGATGATTACCACACTTCGCCCAGATTTAGCGCAGCCTAAAAAGAAGAAAAGCAAAAAAGCCCAAGCAGAACAGACAGCCAAGCCACAGATTTTCCTCTGCACACCTATCCCTGCCTTCAAATCCAGCTGGAACATCAACGATTCGGTCATCACCAACGGCATCATCCCCATACAGCAAGAAGTAGCGAAGGAATACGGCCTGCAAGTCATTGATTTGCATACACTTTTTGCAAACGACGGCGACAAGATGCTTTCTGACGGAATACATCCCAACGATAAAGGTGTACAGCGCATGGCAGAAATCATCGCAGACGCACTTCCCAAGCAGCAATAAACCCATAATTTAATTTGTACAGAGATATATCATTATAGTAGCGTCAACTAGCATATATGATTACCGTGTGCATAATATTACAACCACCGTGTACGAAACATCTCGCACACGGTGGTTGTATTGGGCACGTCTGAAATGTCATCATCTGTCAATAAAAAAGAGCATGACACCCATTACACTGATGAGCGCACCTATGATTTCAAGAATGGTTATTTTTTGGCGGAAGAAATACCAGCTGGGCAAAAGGATAAGGATGGGAGTCATTGCCATGATGGTCTGAGCTATGCCTGTACTGGTATAGAGCGTAGCCATGAGTGAAAGGCTCACCCCTAGGAAAGGTCCCATCAGCGTAGCAAGGAAAGCAAAGGCTATGCCTCGACGATCGCGACAAACAGAAGCAATCTGACGTGTCCTTCTCGTAAAAAACATGACAAGGGAAAAACCGACAAAACCTGTCACGGCACGAATGAAGGTGCTGGAAAAAGGCATCATGTCCAACGCTTCTGGAGTTGTGATGAGCGTTTCGTAATGCGTCATACCAACCTTGCTAAATACAAGTCCTATACCTTGTCCAAGTCCTGCGCCGATACCCAAAAGAATGCCTTTCAAAGGAAGTTTTAAGCTCAAACGGCGATGCCCTCCGCCTTTGGACAATACACTTAATCCAATACCGAACATCGTGACGAGCATTCCTACAACAGCAAGCAAAGACATTTGTTCACCCAAAAGAATAAAGCCAAAGATGGCAGCAGCGGCAGGAGCCAGCGTCATGAATAGCTGGCCAAAACGACTGCCGATGAGCAGATAGGAGTTGAAAAGACAATAATCGCCCAACACATAACCGATAAATCCCGAAAACGAAAGCCACATCCACGTTTCAGCATCAGCATCCTGCGGAAAAGGCCGACCGCACACCACCCACATGAGGATGCTCAAAAACACCAACGAAAGAAACATGCGGATAATATTCAAGCCTAATGGCGACAAGCGTTTACTTGCCACTTCAGAAGCCATAGCCGTGACGGTCCAGAGGAAAGTCACCAGCAACGAAATCAATTCTCCTTTATACATAAGGTCGGCTCTATATAAAAAAGATTATTCTACTACAAAAGAAATGATTCTCACCTTACTGTTTAAGCCTGATGGGACAGGATGCCATATGTCGTATCGGCTTTTTTTGTAATTCAAATCTACTACATTGATTTCCTTGAACTTGCGCCACTCCACTCCATCGCGGTCCATTTGAGCAATACGGTTGGCAGGCAGATTGGTAACATAAACTTGAAGTTCATTTTTACCTTTTTTAATATGAGGAGTGATGTCGCAACGGAAAGGAACAGCAAACAAGGTTGCAATTTCCTTTCCATTAATGACTACACGAGCAGATTCACGCACATCACCAAGGTCTAGAATGTGGCGACAAGCATCAAACTGCTTGTCGCGCGAAACAGTAAAGTTGGTCGTGTAACAGCCTGTCGCCATCTGGGTAGTGTAGCTCTCGCCTAATTCAGTCCATGATCGAGGTTGTTCCATCGGAATTTGCGTAGCAGTGAAGTTTTGCGAACTATCCGTATCGTTATTGTCTGCATTCATCTTGATGTCTTTCGGGAAAGTAAGTGACCAATGGAGCAACTCAACATCTCTAAGCATTGCGCCACGATAAGGATGTTGTGCAACTTTTTCAGAAGAAGGTACATTCCCTTGGGCGAAAGTACGAAGGATGATGCTCTCGCCACTATAGAGTTGAATACGCACCCTCCCATTCTGACACTTAGGATAGGTAATATCACCAGTCATAGGATTGTAGAACAGGGCATTGCTATCATTCACTCCAAGAGAGATGTAAGCATCAACATCTTCGGGAGTAAGATTGCTGATGAAGTAGTGATGACCTTCTGGGTTGCTGCGACGAACACAAGAAAGATTGTGTTCGGTACGCATAGTTTCAATACGCCCTCCTGCAAGTGAAAGGGCTTCCGCATAATCCTTTGCAAGAAAGGCTTTTTTCTTTAGTGCAGCCAAAGCACTGTCAAATTGAGCCGCCTCTGAAGTAATTCGTCCGTAACCAGGCACACTTTCAGGATAATGTTGCACGAAAATGACACGTTTTCCCTCTGCCGCTATTGTCGATAGGCGATTGATGGTAGAAACGGGCATGAAACGCACATCGGGAACGATGATTGCATCGTAATGAAGATAGGCATCGGTATGCAGATAACGGTCTGATATATAATCTACATCATAGCCTCTCTTGATGATAGTCTGGATGGTCTCGATAAACTTCGGAGCACGCTTGCCCATAGAATGGATGTCGAAGAGGGCGACCGTACCGGGCTGCTCATAAATCATATCGTAGAAAGGCAGATAGACGAGGAAGTCGTTGTCGGGATTTCCCCACTGGAGGAAAGATTGGCACCGACTGATGTATTGACAGAAAGCTGGCATTGCATTCCATTGCGGATTATAGGGAGTCATATCAACGGAAGCATAAAACCGCCAGCCTGGCCATGGCTCATCTTTCGGAGAATAGCAAGAGCCATGAAATACCACGTGATTAACACCTGAAATAAACATGAGATCCAAGTCTGGCTTGCACTGCGAAAGCGAAGTTCGGAAATGCTCTGTAAGCCATGTAAACGTCTCGCTAGAAGTAAGTTTTTTACCCGAAATATGAGCTGCCGAAGAAGCGTATTTGAGCATAGAAAGGTCTGAATCATTCTTTTTTGTGTAGCCTGAATCTATGCGCAATCCTTTAATTCCAAAATCACTGAGTCCAAAACCTTCACACTCGGGAATGTCAACTGCAGCATAAATATCAAGAAGATTAGCAGGACTGCCATGAGCCTGATTACGAGTAATGCTACCATGCCGATGTGCCCATGCCGTCCATTGAGAGGTAAAATTCTCAAGGAGCAGTTCGCCAAGCGTTTCGCGATAGTCACTAATGACACGCCTGTCAACATCGGTGCGCAAAGAATCTTTCTTGCCTAACATATAGGTATAAGGACGAAGGTCATAGCCTCGGCGTTGCTGAAATTCTTCATACAGACGAGGAGTCCAGTCGGCTCCATACACTTCATAAGAATCATTGAACATTACTTTCGGGAACAACATGCCTTGGCTGGCAAACGCCGAATCAAAACGAGCAAGGTAACGCGTCACTGCCTCACTATCAAAATGGTCAATCACAAACCCTTCTCCTCCTGGAGCTGCGCGCTTTACTTTTTGAGCTGTACGCCCTATTTCCCAACGGCCTACTTGATTGAAATTTAACTTACAAGCAGCATCTTCGACTGACACATGAGGCCCCCCAAACGGCCATCCTGTACCTGTTGACATATTGATTTCCACCCCCAACTGAGCACCTTTCTCTTCCACATATTTCAGCATCTGCATCCAACGCGGAGATAGATAGGGAATGTCATTAGCATCATTTCCCAGTACTCCATAGATAGGGGTTATCTCAACACCTCCTATACCCGCTTGAGCAAATGCTGTCAAATGATAGTCAATGCCTGCAGAATCCACCGCACTTCCTAACCACCACCAACGAGTATAAGGCTGACACTCTTGACTAACAGATGGCCAAGACTGAGACAGAGCCACACAAATATGGAAAAAGAGGAAATAAAATATAATTAATGCTTTTGCAAACAATATGAAGTGGAACGTTTTTTTCATTTAATCATAATTAGAACTGGTTTATCATGCGAAAATACAACTATTTGACGTCATTGACAATTTTTCTATCATTTTTTGATTATCTTTGTAAGATTTTATGCTTCACCGCTTTACTCACATGTCAGAAGAAAGTCAATTGGACATTAAAAAAACAACTGCACAAAACGAGGAAGAAACACAATGGTTTGTCCTGAAAGTGAGCCGCAAAGAACGGCTGGCGACAGAAGTGCTGGAAGGAGCAGGATTGAAAACATTCTGCCCGACAGTGCCTTCAGACATTACGATGAAGGGAGAAAAACACATTGTAGAACGTCCACTCATTCCAAATACCATTTTTGTTTCTGCACCTTTCGGCATGCTGAACAACATCAGAAGACAACACCCTTTCATCACCTATTGTTACCAAAAACAAGACGGAAGGTATAAAATTCTGCATGTACCAGAACGAGAAATGGAGCGTTTCATGGACTCCACGGAGAGAATGAAAGGCGACATCACTTACTTTCGGCCCGAGGAGGTAGAACTTAAAACAGGTGACAAAGTACGTATTGTAGGCGGAATCTTCGACGGCTACGAGGGGACCCTATTAAAGGCGAAGGGTCGTGCAAAACGTATGTTTCTTGTCAACTTTCAATTACTGGGCGCTTTGGGCACTCACATTGAACCACAATACATTAGGATTATAAAGGACTGAATAAACGCAGACAGGCGAACAACCTATTGATTGTCCGCCTGCCTGCGTTTATTCAGTTCAATAACTTACAAACTCCCAATTTATGGAAGCTGCACAGTCCAATAACTTCTGGTTGGAGTGATACGTCCAAACTTTCCCCATTTAGGATGTTTCTTAAATTTAGAGAGCCCTGCAGAAGGAACATTCAAACGAGTAACATGTATCTCGCTGAACACATCTTCACCCAATTCGAATGGTTCGGTGACACGCAAATTAACTTCCACCAAACTTGTATTAACAAACGCCTCATCATCAATGAGTTCCATCGTTGTTGGCATATTCATTTTCTGAATGATTGTACCATCAAACGCACGTTTGCCAATGCGCCTAAGGCCTTGTGGTAGGTTTATTTTCTCTAACCCCCAGCATCCAACAAATGCACCATCAGGAATCTCCTCGATACCTTCAGGAAGTACGATAGAAGTTATCTTCTTGCAAGTACGAAAGGCGTAAGGCGCAATAACCGTAGCGTGAGCTGGAACAACAAACTCGCCAGTCTTTCCAGGAGGGCAAAGAACCAATGTCTTTCCGTCCTTTGTATAGATAACACCATCAATAGACTTAAAATACGGATTATCAGCATGTACAATCAGATGGGTCAATTTGAAACAATGGTCAACAATGTTATTGCCCAAAGCTTCTACAGATGCCGGAATCTCCAATGCAGTCATTTCTATATTCTTATAATAGGAAGAATCCCCCACAACAGTCTGACCATCAGGGATAACGACTGTACCTTCGGAACTTTGTGCTTTACCCATTAGAATTGCCCCAAGGGCTATTAAAAATAGAATTGTTCTCATCTTTTTACTCTTTTGAAGGTTCTGACTGAAGAATCTGACTCTTTCCGCCGTCTCTATCAAGGAAGAAGATAACGGCACGGTTCCATTCATTCACTGATTCATAAGGCTGAACGGTGTCGCCCTTATAGTCTATACGGAGACGATCTTTTGACACACCAAATTCATCAACCAGCATGTCATATACCGCCTGAGCACGCTTCTGTGAAAGACGAAGGTTGTAAGCAGGGTAAGCCGTCTCAATGTCGGCATACCCCGTAACAATCAAATTGATATCAGGATGTGTGCTCAAGAAAGTTGCGACACTCTTGATGTTCTTCTTTTGAGCATCAGTTATGTAGTGACGGTCAACATAGAACGAGATGGTTGTTTGCAAAGCCTCGCTAAGTTTAATCTTTTCATAGATTTCAGGCATCATCATGTTAGCCTCGTTAAGGCGTTCATTCTCATCACTCGCCATCTTGTTCAGACGCTCAATAACAGCAGAATCCAAGTGCTTAACATAATGAAAGCGTCGACGTCCATGACAATCTTTGAAATGGAATTGAGCACCTACAAGTACATCGAAATAAGTATCATAAACACGGTCATATTCATGGCCATTATACTTATCGTCCGTACCATTAAAGGTTACCTCACCAGTTATATCCCAAGCATCACTAACTTTCCAGCGTCCCTGCAAGCCCACATGCGCTGCGAAATAGTTTCCTGATTCTGAATTTACAGGATAAGAATAAGTTCCCGTAGATTTTCCGTCAGGACTATTATAAGAAACTCCATTAGACCATGCAGCAAGCTTTTCTTTCTGGAAACCAAAGGTATGATTATAACCCAGACCTACAATACCAACAAGGTTGAACACACGGTCTTCACGATATTTATATACAATGTTAGTCAAATTAACCAAAGCATCTATATAACCCGAAAAGATATTAAAGTTATAGTTGCCAAACGCATATTTTTCACCTGGAGCCAAAGTCCAGCCCAAATCTGTAAGTTCGCAAAGTTCCCATTCAGCACGTCCTACTTGCGGATGTATACCGGCTGTCAGTCGTAAACCAAATGAAGGATAGAACCATTTTCCTACACCTATATTGACACTAAGACGCTGATTTTTAAAGAAATTACCAAAGCGAGTATTTTCCGACATTGAATGACTGAAGCCCGCTTGAGCCATCACAAAAATATTGTCTGCAAAATGGTAATCATCCAAATAAGCATAATCGTCAAAATAAAGGCTGTCATCATCCAGTTCAATACGAGAGCGAGTAGAATCTACTATCTGATATTCCTGAGCCGACACAAACAGGCTGAACATCAAGAAGAGACTTACTATATATATATTCTTTGCCATTTTCCCAATTGCATTAAATCATTAGAACTTCTACTGCATCCAACTAATCATTAATGATACATACAATATAATCACCTGTCGGCCTGATATTACTTTCATTAGCACAAACTCGAATACGAGAGGATGGAATCTCATAGCGTTCCAACAAGATGTCGCCAATGGCTTTCACACGCTTCTGAAACAATTGATCATCAACACCAGAGCTATTGGTAATGTAAATCAAACTTTGTGGAGCACGTGACCAAGCTAATGCTGTTGTATAAATATTTGTCTGCTGCAAACGGTCAACGGCTGTTTCACCTTCATCAAAAGCAATCAAAGTATAGATGACATGCGCTTCAACATCAATCGTATCAGTCTGTTCTTCCAATTCTTGCTGACGTTTCTTTGTCTTATCTCGTATATCATCTATCTCGGCCAATTTCTGCTTATACACCGTCATATCATGGCGTGGATAATAGAAGCCAGGGGCCTGACCTCCCTTGTTATTAAAGCGATAGCTTACACCCACCATAAAATCGAGGTGTCCATCCCAAGTGTTCTTGGTCGTAGGGTTACTATCGTAGGAGTTATCAAGGAAATTCTCCACTGCTTCAATATGTAAATTCCAATTCCTTGCCACCATAAACGTTCCTGCAATACCAGCACGAATGTTAATGAGAGAATGCTGACGATTCTGGTATTTATCTTGATTACCTAACTGGGCGCCATGACTATTATCAACGCCCTGAGCCGAAGCATATTTACCAGATGTGTAATTTCTTGAGACAGATCCACCTATACCGACAATTCCCTGGAAATGGAACTTCCTATTCTCACGAAATCCCATAACAAGATTCGTGAAATTAAGAAGATAGTCAATATTCAATGCATACGAGTTCCATTTGAATCGATCATGAATCATGTCTTTAAATTCTCCCACAAATTGATTATCCGTTATACCTGTATTACGCGTGTAATTAAGCTGTAAACGCACACCACTCACAGGAGTAATTTCCTTACCGAAAGTCAATGCCGCAGCAGGCCCCATCACCTGAAAGAATCCCGCATGTGAAGCATCACTACCAAAGTTTGACACGGCACCGCCATACAAACCTAGATACCAGTTATCTTTAAAATCCGTGTTTGCTACATGCATCTTCTCCACTAATGGGATAGACATGTCCTCCAGTATTGCTAAAGTTGAGTCGGCTACACTCTGAGCCAACGAGACGACCGCTGTCATCAGCAACACCAATAATGTTCCTAATTTCTTTACCATATCTCTTACCTTATTCATTAATTTAATTTTCAGCACCCTCCGAAATTCAACTCAGAATCTCTGTCAAGCAATTCATATCTCGAATTATTACTCTTAAATTCTGGAACAATCATCTTCATCTTTCGTACCACACTCATTTCATCATACGTTTTATTTTTTTCCATCAACTCATCCAGATGCCTACAAACATCCCCATATTCATAGGGACGTACCTTAGCAATTCTAATTTTCGCATTGCTGGTCGGCAGTTCTTCTTCATCCTTGATAAGCACTTCCTCATACAGCTTTTCTCCCTTTCTCAACCCCGTATACTTAATCTTCACATCTCTCCGGCCACTATTCTGAATGAGTTTCTTCGCCAAATCCGCAATCTTTACCGGCTGTCCCATATCAAAGACAAACACTTCTCCACCATGCCCCATTGTTCCAGCTTCCAGCACCAATGCACATGCTTCTGGTATCAACATGAAATAACGTATAATATCAGGATGAGCAACCGTAACAGGCCCCCCCATTTCTATTTGTCGTTTAAACAAAGGAACAACAGAACCATTAGACCCCAACACGTTACCAAATCTCGTTGTAACAAACTGCGTACGTTCCCCCTCTGGATTCTGCTTCTTCAGATGGTCATTTAAGCTCTGCACATAAATCTCGCAAATTCGTTTAGAGCACCCCATCACATTGGTTGGATTCACTGCCTTATCCGTGGATATCATCACAAACTTCTTCACCTTATTCTCAACTGCCAAATCTGCAATGATACGAGTTCCCATCACATTGTTGTATATCGAAGCACATGGATTATCTTCCATCATTGGCACATGCTTGTACGCTGCGGCGTGGAACACATAATCGGGCTTATATTGGTTGAAAATTTTCCCCATTCTTTCTTTATCTGTGATGGTTGCCACGAAAAATAACGCATCAATATAATTCCATTTATTCTGCAACTCCAGCATCAAGTCATGCATCGGAGTCTCAGCCTGGTCGATAAGAATCAGTTTATTGGGAGTATAACTGGCTATCTGTCGCACAATTTCACTTCCGATACTTCCAGCAGCACCTGTTACCAGAACTCGTTTCCCAGACAACTGCTCACCGATTTTCTCCATGTTTATTTCTATTTCACGTCGAGGCAACAGTTCCACTTCTTCACGTATGTTTTCACGCACCAAATCAAACATCGTTTTTGCCACCGCTCTCCATGCACAAAGAAGAACTGTCGCACAAACAAATACCAAAATAAACACACGATAAGGAACCTGTTCCGTAAATGGCAGCAAATCAACAGCCCAACGCAATGCCATACAAAGGACTGTACCCAACAATATGGCAAAAGCCGTACGAGACAAATCTCTAAATTCCAATAAACGAGAAACATCTGCATAAGTATGGAACGCTCTCATACCTATACAATAAAACACCATATCTATCAAAAAGGTATATAACATCCGTGATGCATTTCCCACTAAATGAGCAGGTCCATACACCACACTATACATCAATACCATAGACATGAAAATGATGATGATGTCCAAAGTAGCAATTGCCCAAAATGGTAAAGCCTCTCGCGAGAAATACCACTTTTTCAATTTATAAACAATGTTGTCTGTTGGTTTACGCATTATTATCCAAAAACATGTAACAGATGTCAACAGGACTGAAAACGTTGCAAAGTTACACTTTTTTTAATGGAAACATGTTAAAAAACTTACAAAATCACATAACTATCGCACCTTTAAATATAAAAATACAAAAAAAACGACTTTATCGGTATCAAAATAACACTCCTTATCTTTTACGCATCATAAACACCACCCCATCAATCCATTCCCCCTTCATAGGGAAAGGAGGAGTCGCTTTTTCATCAAACCAAGTCTCAAACCTTGACACATCCACATTGTAATGTCTGACAAGAGCTTTCTTTACCGATTCCACACGTCTTTCTGCCAAATGCATATCAGGCGACTCGCTTTTCTCAGATGCACCACAATATCCTTTTATAAGAAGATTTACATCTGGATTTTTCTTCAGGAAATCTGCCACAATACGCAGATTTTCCATCTGATAGTCATTCACAAACACTCTATCAACATAAAACGAGATACGCGTCTTCATCAGTTCTCCAAACGCTACAACCTCACTCGCCTCTCTGTCTTGATATTCTTTGAGTTTTTCATTATCAAGCAGTTCTGCCACTCGTTTATCCGCCGTTCTCAAAGCCGTAGCTTCCCATCTGCGCACTTTATAATACCGATAATCCCCATAATGATCCATCAAATGAATCCTGACTCCAAGAGCCACTTCGGCATAAGGCTCAAGAGCAAAAGTGCCAGAATGCTTCACACCATTATGGCTATCTCCCACCATCGTACCAGTTCCTTGCAACACGATGTCGGCAGACTCGTTGACTTTCCATAAGAGTTGCAAGCCACCTCGTATAGCCAAATTCATATGGTCAGAGCCATCAACAGGGTATCCCAGCCTTGACCACCGTTTTGTTTTATCATCAAACCCAAACGAATAGTTCAAACCTGCACCCACAAACATCTGTACATCCAATTTGCGACGTTCATTATAAGGACAGAACAGATTCGTAAAACTCATCATCTGGTCAACATAAAGTGCTGCCATTCCAAAAGTATAGTCTCCATCACCCAACTGTTCACTCACTGCCAAAGCCTCCTTACTTGCCCATCCCTTCTGACGGCGGTATCCCAATGTGAGTCTTGTACTCCACACCTTTGAAAATTGCCGTCCTATACCTAAATCAAACATCGGCATACCCATTTTAATTACTCCCCGGCCAGCCATATTCTCGGCCATAGACATACTCCATCCCCCATAAAAATCCATCATCCAGTTGTCCGACACATGATAAGGTCTCCACACATCAATCACCTCAGGTGCCACTTGCCGAGGAGCTTCCCACTTAATTGGCTTAGGTCTTTTAGGAGCTTTCCATTTCTTCGGTTCCTGTGCAATACTTACCACAGAAAAAGCCAATAGCATAAAAATGAAATAAATCTTTTTCATACCCATCTGTAATATTCAACTTAACTTATATATTAACTTGTATTTTCTTCACGATATATTCGATCTGCTCTTCTCCCACACAAGGACCACTTGGAAGACACAATCCACTTCTAAACAACTCCTCACTCACACCATTCACATATGCAGGAGCATCCTTATACACAGGCTGCAAGTGCATCGGCTTCCATAACGGACGTGTCTCAATGTTTGCCTCATTCAGTTTTTCCATCAATGTCAGCAAATCCTTATCAATCAAATGCTTTCCATCTTCAAACCTTATCGTAGAAAGCCAGTAATTCGAATCCATATATTCTTCTGGCGCTGTATGGACAACAATTCCTGCCACCTCTCCCAACAAACGCCTGTATTGTTCATGCACCCATCGGTGATGCTCCACATATTCATGAGCAACCGTCATCTGACCTCTACCAATACCAGCACAGATATTAGACATCCGATAGTTGTAACCAATCTTCTCATGCTGATAATAAGGATAAGCCTCACGAGCTTGAGTTGCATAAAACATCACACGCTTTTTTGTTTCCATATCTGGACAAATCAAAGCACCTCCTCCACTCGTTGTAATCATCTTATTCCCATTGAATGACAATGCGCCATACGCTCCAAATGTTCCACACATTTGTCCTTTATACTTCGAGCCAAAGCCTTCAGCCGCATCTTCCAAAACGGGAATTTCGTACCGACAAGCAATCTCCAGAATTTCATCTAATTTTGCAGGCATTCCATACAAATACACAGGAATGATAGCCTTGGGTTTCTTTCCTGTCTTAGCAATTCTGTCTTTAACAGCCTTTTCCAGCAACTCTGGATCCATATTGTAAGTATCCCTTTCACTATCCACAAACACAGGAGTAGCCCCTTGATACACAATAGGATTTGCACTTGCAGCAAATGTAAATGACTGACAAATCACTTCATCTCCCTTGCCCACTCCTAACATCATCAAG
>CAJGCU010000070.1 GCA_904501945.1 uncultured Bacteroidaceae bacterium | reverse complement strand
CACAGTTCTTGATGATGATGCCCTTGTAAGACTCGTCTACAATCTGACCTGCCACGTTGTAGATTGGAGCGTCAGCGTCGTCAGCTGATTCAACCTCTTCGATAGCAGTAACTGTCTCCTGGAACTTGTCACCTGAGAGGTAGTAGAGTTCGAAGTCGTCCATGATAACCCAGTCAGAAGCGATAGCAACTGGCTTGCGGATACCAACCTCAAGAGTTTCGCCCTTATTGATAGTGATCTTCACTGAGTTAGCGTATGCGTCTGGGTAGTTCTTGCAGCACATGTAGAATCCGTACATTGAAGATGGATACCAGTAGATTGTGCCATCAACATCAACTCTTGTGTCGAATGGATCAGCAGGAGCTTCCATTGTAGATGGGATAACAGCACCGTCCCAGCTCTGTGCACCCTGAACATTGATGTCAAGCATCAAGTCCCAACCAATAGCTTCACCTGTTACTTCATCATATTCATTTGGATTGAAGTTAGCAGTTGTGAATGATGGTTCTGTCTTCTTGAGAGACTGAGCAGCCTTGATGTAAGAGAACTGGTCGTTGTTGTCGTCAACGCGAGCGAAGAGTTCTGCATTGTGGTTAGCCCAAGCTTCTTCACTACCTGCCTCGTTGTAAGCCTTAATATTGTCAGCATTTACAGCACCAGCGTCACGGTAGAGAGCACGTGCACGGAGTTCGTAAGTACCTGCAGGGAGACCAACAAGCTTCTGAGAGAATGTGAATGCAGATGCATTCCAAAGTTCTGCGTTACCTACTGCATACATGTTAGTAGATGGAGAAGCGCCTGACCAGCCTGTAGTTGGGTCGTTTTCACCAGCTGCATTTTCGAATGTTGGGTTCACGAGAAGACCTGTTACATTTACTGGAGCAGCCTCTGAAGCGTCAGCAGCACCGAGAGAAGCGAAGAGAGCTACATTGTAAGGAAGAGCAAGTTCATCCAGATAAGCCTGAATAGCGTCAGCTTCCTTGTAAGCAGCCTTCATTTCTGCTACCTGAGCAGCAAGGATTGTGTTCAGATTAGCATCGCCAAATGCCTTAGCCTTTGCGTAGAGCGCGAGATATTCAGAGTACTTAGCAGCAGCAGCGTTTGCTGGAGCCATCAGTTCGTATGTATCAGATTCCTTTTCACCAAGACCGATTACATATGCGAGGGCAGTTGCAATCATTTCAGAAGCGTCAGTATCGTCAGCATATGTAGTGCCGAGTTCACCATAAGTAGCTTCAGCATTGAAAGACTTCATTGCACCAGTAGCCTTGTTGAGATAGTCGTTTGCAGAAACGATAACAGCGATAGCAGCATCGTATGCAGCGGCATCTGCGAGTGGCAACTTGATCTGAGCCAAGAGGTCTGCAACAGCCTTCTTGTCGCCTGCGAATGTCAATGCTTCAGCAGCAGCGTTCACAGCATCAATGTCTTCCTGAATCATTGCATTGAATGGAGGGTTAGTGCCGTAGAACATGAGGCGGAAACCTGTGAAGTTTGCAGTGATGCTACTCTGACCACCGATGAGGAGCTTACCGTCTGAAACCTGGATTGTACCAGTCTTGTGCTCCTGCCAAATTACTGGATTCCACTCATACCAACCGTTGTTAGCTTCAAGAAGCTGAGCACAATAGTAATTATCTGCATGACCTACTACAGAAGCAACTCTAACTTCTTCTGAGTTCTCTGCGAAAATGTTGTGGTAAGGAGGAACGTCATCCTGACCGTAAACACCAGTACTTGAATTACCGCGTACAAGACCCTTCAAGCTGTAGTAACCGTTTGGAAGACCAACGAGCTGCTGGCAAATACCTTCCCAGTCTTCATATTCCTGACTCCATCCGTGAGAAACACCGATAAGACCACCCTGATAGTACAAATGATAACCATTTGCAGACCATCCGCTACCGAATGACTTAAATCTCTTATACCACTGGTTGAGTACATCTGCGTCAGAAGCGAGTTCTACTTCAGAAGCGATGTCTGTTCTTTCACCGTTATTAGTTGAGTAGTCAGCAGGATTACCTACAGAACCCCAGTTCCAAGTTTCTTCCTTGAGTGTCCAAGTACCATCCTCGTTCTGAGTTGGAGTATATTCTGCGTTTACGAACCAAGGGTGCTTGATGAGAGCTGTGAAGTCCTTAGCGCCAGTTTCGTCAGCTTCCTGAGTGTCGAGGTAGTCAGCGCGAGCTTTAGCAAGGTCAACGTAAATTTGGTCGAAATAAGCACCTGGATCATCACCAAGAGCAGATGCGTTGTCAGTCTTAGCTTTAGCAAGAGCATTGTCATAAGCTGTCTGGAATGCAGCCTTGCCTGGGAAGTCTGTAGAAGCAATCATGTCTTCAGACATATTAACAAGTTCATCCAAGCTGTTTACAAACACGAGACTCTTGTTGTAGCTGTCATAAGCAGCATTGATGTTAGCAAGAATAGCATCAAGCTCAGCCGTTGTTTCTGCATTTGTAATTTCATCATCAAAAGTCATATAAGCATCATCAACGATACCTGCAAATCCTTCAAACCCTGCTTCTGAAATCTTAGCTCGCACTTCGTCTATCTTAGTATTTGCTGCACGGCAGTCTGCTTTTGCAGATTCTAATACTGCATTTTCATCGGCAGGACCATTATAGATGACATTCCATACACGGAATGAAAGGTTATCCTCTACTGCGTAGCCTATCTTGCGGATACCTACGCGAACATAAGATTCTTTAACAAAAATAACATTCAGTTCATTAACATAATAACCTGCGTCGAAGTAAAGACGTGCACCCTTGTTACAGCTTGGTGCCCAAACAGTAATAGTGTTACCTTCAGCGTCAGTTACTGTTGCAGAAGCATCGTCAGACCATCCGAGTGAACCAGTGTAAAGCTGAGTTGTTGATGTAGAAGATGCAAGAGAAGCAAGAGGAGTGCTAAAGTCACGAATTACTTCTGAATCAGCAGCTTCGCCTGCAAGTTCAGATGCATAAAGGAACGCATACTTCTTTGACTGACCTTTGTTAAAGTTTGCGAAAGTATCAGCAAAAGTACCTTCACGATAGTTTGCCTGAAGCTTAATAGTATAAGAACCTGCTGGGAACTTCACTACCTGATAAAAGTCAATCAGTTGCTTGTTATAGAAAGCATAACAGCCTGTATCGAGGTACTCGTTAGGACAGTCACCTTTCCAGAAATTACCGATAGAGGTAGCATCACCACCATCATAATCATTTGCTCTCCAGTCACCTGAGAATGAACCGTCGTAGTCACCCAACATAATCTTGTCGGTAACATCCATACCTTCAGTCCATTCGGCTGGATCTTGTGCATTCATCGCTCCAACAGCGAGAAGCATCATGCATGAAAGTAACAATTTCTTCATGTTAACAGTTGATTTAGTTGTTAATAAAAAATTAATAGAAATAGAATTGATTAGGTTTTATTAATATATAATGTATATATTTCTTTTTTTACGCCCTTTCCTGTATCGTATTAACAAGCAAATGTAACAAAAATCAAACACCCAAACACTTCTTTCACCTCGAATCTGTCTTGTACATAACCACAGAAGTCGTGTGCAAATATAAGGAAAAAGAAATGTAAGTTCCAAAAAAGTCTAACAAAAACTTGTATTTTTGTAACATTTCTCAAAATTTATTGATATTTCTCAAGATAGAAATGGCCAAATCGTACAAAAATAAGAAAATTATACAAAATCGGGTAAAATAGTCTAATGAGTACGTTAACGTGAGTTAAAAAAAAATAAAGCCTTGTCAATTAACTTAAAAAATTTTTAAACCCGTTGGCGGATCCGCCAACGGGTTTAAAAACATCTTATAAAAGGAATGACTACGACAAACATCGTTTCGTAGCCATTTAATTATATTATTTTCGATATTTAACGTTAAAATCACATCACATCAGTTGTCAAGCATGAAGTGATTCTATCTGGTCAATTATGTCTTTTGCCACTTCCTGCTTAGTTTTCAGTGGAAAATCTACTTTTCCGCTTCGGGAGATGATGCTGATTTTGTTGGTGTCAGTACGGAATCCTGCCCCCTCATCATTGAGACTGTTCAAAACGATGAAATCAAAGTTTTTACGCTTCAGCTTGTCCTGCGCATGGTTCTCCTCATCATGCGTTTCGAGCGCAAAGCCGACCAATGTCTGATGCTTTCCTTTGATTTGCCCCAGCGATGCGGCAATGTCGGGATTAGGTTTCAGACGGATGAGCATGCCGTCACCTGTCCGTTTGATTTTCTGGCTGGCAATAGTTTCAGGCGCAAAATCTGCAACAGCAGCACACAGAATCGCCGTGTCCATCGATGGGTACAACGACAGACAAGCCTCATGCATTTCTCTGGCACTTTCAACATCAATGCGATGTATGCGAGGACTAGTTATCTGCATGGATGAAGAAACGGGACCGCAAACTAACTCGACCTGCGCACCACGACGCGCACATTCCTCAGCAAGGGAAAAACCCATTTTTCCCGAAGAGTAGTTGCCGATAAAACGGACTGGATCTATCTTTTCATAGGTTGGACCTGCGGTAATCAACACCTTCTTACCTGTCAGAGACTGACGCACGCATGATTTTGTCTTCTCTTCACTAAAAGAGGCTGAAGAGAGTGCTTTTTCCAAGAAAGCAACAATATTTTCTGGCTCTTCCATACGTCCCTTACCTTCCAACTTTGAGGCAAGGAAGCCTGTGCCTGGCTCAATGATATAGTTTCCGTAGGATTGCAATGTCTTGAGATTCTGCTGGGTAGAAGGATGTGCGTACATATCCAAGTCCATTGCAGGAGCTACAAACACAGGGGCCTTCATAGACAAATATGTAGTGATGAGCATGTTGTCTGCTATACCGTTCGCCATTTTACCGATTGTAGCCGCTGTAGCAGGAGCTATAAGCATGGCATCAGCCCACAGACCGAGATCAACATGGGAATGCCATGTACCATCGCGCTGAGAGAAGAACTCGCTGATAACCGGCTTGCTGGTGAGCGCAGACAGGGTGATAGGAGTGATGAACTCCTTGCCTGACGGAGTGATGACCACTTGCACTTCTGCTCCTTTCTTGATAAGCTGTCGAATAATGAGGCATGACTTGTAGGCGGCAATGCTGCCTGTGATGCCAAGAACGATTTTTTTTCCTTGTAGCATAAGTCTCTATCTCTTTGATTTTGAGGCTAAATAAATTCGTGTTAGGACTTGTTTGGTGTTCTGCGGGAAATCGCCCTGCATCATCCAGGCATAATAGCTGGGATCGATGCGCAAAAGCACATCGGCTACAGGTTTTCCCTTGTGCTTGCCAAAGTTGAACATCTCTACTCCACTTTCGTTTTTGACGATTCGTCCTGCAAAATCGACATTGTTGTTCATGCGGCTATATTCGGCCAAGAAAGCAATGTCATTTTTCAAATCCTCTGGGTACATATCCAGCTGCGCTTCAAGCACTTCGAGTGTGGCACGAGCATCAGCTAGAGCAGAATGGGCATTTTCAAGGTCTTTGCCACAATAGTGCTTGTAGGCAGCGATGAGAGTGCGGCGTTCGAGCTTGTGATAGATATTCTGGACGTCGATGCACTTGCGCCGCATCACGTCTAAGTCCATACCTAGGCGAAGGAACTCTTCGCACAGGAGAGGCACATCGAACTTGTTGGAGTTGAAGCCGGCCAAATCGCAGCCTTTAAATGCTTCGAAAAGTTCTGCTGCAACATCCTTGAAGACGGGACAATCCTGCACATCCTCATCGCTGATGCCATGCACTTCGGTTGCGTGCTTAGGAATGGGAATACCTGGATTGATGCGCATGGTCTTCGACTCTTCATTACCATTAGGAAAAATTTTGATGTAGCAAAGTTCCACAATGCGGTCCTTTGCTACATCAACACCTGTAGTCTCCAAGTCGAAAAATATGATTGGATTCTGTATGTTTAGTTTCATGTTTAGTCTTTCAGCATCATTGGCATCAAAAGCATGATAAGATCTTCATTCTCTTCCTGTTCGGCAGGCGTGATGACTCCTGCACGGCTTGGGTCAGCAAGCTCAAGAACAATATCGCTACCTGTGATGCTGTTGAGCACATCGATAAGGAATGGTCCATTGAAGCCAATGCTCATCGACATGCCTTCGTATTCGCACATGATGTGCTCTTCGGCTGAAGTGGAGAAGTCCAAATCTTGCGCTGAAACGGTCAGTGTTCCCTGATCAACATGCAGTTTGATAAGCGCGCTGCTCTGGCTGGCAAACACGCTGACACGACGCAATGCGCTGATGAATGCCAAGCGATCAACGGTTACACGGAAAGGATTATCTGTCGGAATGACAGAATTATAGTTCGGATAGCGTCCTTCGATGAGTCGGCAGGTAATCACATAGTCGGTGAGCTGAATCTCGGCATTGCGATCGTCGAAACGGATAACAGCATCACCTTCTGCCTTTGGAAGAACGGTCTTCAGCAAAAGCGCTGGTTTCTTAGGCAGAATAAAGGCTGAAGCCTCGTCTGCACAAACTGAAAACACACGATTGCGCACGAGTTTATGTCCATCGCTGGCCACAAACGTGATGTTCTCTGTGGTCATGTCGAAATAAACACCATTCATCTGTGGACGCAATTCGTCATCGGCAGCAGCGAAAAGGCAACGGTTAATGCCGTTGAACATGACTGCTGCATCAATGGCAATGCTGCGAGAGTAGCCGTTCATTGCGCTGGAAACAGGATACTCATAGCCATTCTGTCCGACGAGATTATACTTTCCGTTCTGGTAGTTAATCTCGATGGCAAAAGTATTCTGATCCACATTGAATGTGATGGGCTGGTCAGATATTTCCTTGATTGAACTAATGAGCTGCTTTGATCCTATAGCGAACTTGCCTTCACCTTCTGCTTCTGTCACCTCGATTGTGGTCGTCATGGCAGTTTCGCTATCTGAGGCAGTCATCTTCAACTCTCCTCCTACAAGTTCGAAAAGTATGCAATCCAGTATAGGCAGGGCATTCTTCGAACTCTGAACTCTACTTATTGTCTGCAAGCGGTTGCTGAGACTTGAACTTGATACATTGAACCTCATTTTCTAATTACATTGATTTGAACACAAAGTTATGGATAAGTTTTGAGAATACAAAAAAAAAGCGTAAATTTGTATCTGAATTTTAAGCCGAGAAACAAATAATCAATAAAATATGGAATTTACAGGAAGAATTATTCAGGTGCTTGAACCACGTGGAGGCGTATCAAGCAGAACTGGAAACCCTTGGAAGACACAGGAGTTTGTCATCGAGGAAACCGTGGGACAATATCCTAAGAGAATGGTGTTTAACGTTTTTGGCGAGGACAATCTCACCCGCTTTAACATCCAGCAAGGACAGGAGTTGACCATCTCTTTTGACATCAACGCCCGCGAGTATAATGGACGCTGGTTTAATGATATACGCGCATGGAACGTTGTCCCGGCCGTACAAGCTGCACCTGCTGGTGTGATGCCAGCAGCACAGCCCGTTGCACCATTCCCACCAGAACAGCCTGCCGCAGCTGCACAGGTTAGCTTCGACAGTCCTGCTGACGATTCCAGCGACTTACCTTTCTAAAGAAAATTTACACACATCAACAAGCGAGTCCTCACCGAGGACTCGCTTGTTGTATGAGTATGACCGAAATTATGCACTAATATGAGTGTAACCTTCATCCCTACGAGCACGCCGTGTTCAGAACACGACAGATACGTATAAGAATATAGAGAAGATTAATTATACCGCCCGAACTCAGATACGAAACGCCCATTCATCAGCACAAGGCTATCTGATGTCAGATAGACAATGTCGAAAGTATCAGCCCAAACAGGACCTTCATCGCCCACCTTCTTGGGATAATACAGCAACAAAGAGCCGTTCTCGACCTTCCACTTGTCATAATTCACTGACATATTATAAGTTGCGGCGCGACCGCCCTCGTCCAGCTCAATGCTCTGTTCTTGCCCATCTATACTACGCTGTACCCATACATGCTGCAAGGATGTAAGGTTAACTGCCACCGAAGCAACATTTTCTTCCTGGGTCACATTGTAAATGAGTATTACCTCATCACCCACTTTCACTCCACCCATCACAGCCTGATTATTCACCGTGACATACAAAGTGTCGCTATTGTCAGTGACAAACTCCAACACATTCATGCTAGTGCCTGCCCCAATAACGCCATGGGCTTCGAAGATGCCTGGAATTTCATCCAACGGACGGATGTCGAACTGTACAGGCTGAACCTGAGATTTCTTTTCATCGCAGGCTACAAACAGCAACAATACGGAGAAAATCCAAAAAGCGTTTATTTTTTTCATCTTTCGTATTTCTTTGATTAGATGCAAAGATAATACTTATTTTCTCACGTTGACAGTATTTTCACTTCTTTTCTTACACCAGATGGCGAATAAGTTCCTCTCTGTCGCCATACAGCATGTCGATGACGGGAATCTCTATCATGGTATAAGCACCTGGCTTCTGTTTGAGAGAGGCACGAGCCACATTGATGAGCACTTGAGCAGTAAGAGCAGGATTGTTGATCCGCATATCAAATGTAAACATCTGATTATGAGTCTTTCCTGAAACACCCTTACGCACCAGATTCACGCCATGTCCTGTATCGTTGAGCGCATCGACGCAAGGAACCTGCTGAACGTGAGTTTCATCATTGACAAAATAAGGGTCAGCCTTGATGGCTGCCTCAATCGACTTAAAATCTGCACCATCCTCAAGCTCTACATAGACCATGCGGCGATGGATGCCTGTGCCAACGGGGATGGTCATAGAGAGCGCATCTTTCACGCCACTAATAGCGCGCACTGCCACAGAATGTCCCATAGAGCGTCCTGGTCCAAAGTTTGTGTAGCTAATTCCTTTGGGCGCTAAACTCTCCATGAGGGAACGGACGATAGAGTCTGAACCTGGATCCCAGCCTGCTGAAATGATGGAAACCGCATTATTCGCCTTAGCGACGGCATCAAGCGAACGGCGAAGGTCAACAATCTGAGTATGAATATCGAAAGAATCCACCGTATTGATGCCCAAGGCAAGACATTGCTTAGCATATTCCTCCACCATGCGTGTTGGGGTTGTGAGAATGGCAACCTGAACATTCTGAAGGTCTGTAATATTCTTTACCACGGGATAGTTTGCAAGTTCCGCAGGCTTATTTGCATCGCCACCACGACGAACAACGCCCACACACTCCATGTCCTGTGACGTTTCGATAGATTCAAGCGCATATTTTCCTATATTGCCATATCCTACGATGGCTACACGAATTTTTGCCATAATATTGTGTTATTTAAAGTTTCAGCACACTCTTTTCTTAGTTTTCAAAAAAAATGTTATGCCAGTGAATATTAGATAGTAAAAATAAAAAAAAGCAGCAGCGTAACGCTGCTGCCTTGTATTGATTGCTTACGCCTTAACAGGTGCAGGCTCATCGTCATTCTCCTTGATACGAGCACCCATCACAAGGTATGCGATTGGAGCCGCAACAAAGATAGACGAGCATGTTCCACAGATGACACCAAGCATCATTGCAAATGAGAAGGCACGGATGCTGTCGCCACCAAGCACAAAGATTACCAGAAGCACGATGAATGTAGAAACAGACGTGTTGATGGTACGTGCCAATGTGCTATTGATAGAATCGTTGAAGATGCGCTGACGGTCGCGCTTTGGATAGAGACCGAATGTTTCACGGATACGGTCGAAGACAACCACCTTGTCATTGATTGAATAACCAATAACGGTCAAGACTGCTCCGATAAATGTCTGGTCAACCTCAAGAGAGAAGCCAATCCAGCCGTAGCAAAGCGAGAACATACCAATTACGAAAATTGTATCAAACGCAAGAGCAACGATAGAACCCACAGAGTAAGCCACATTGCGGAAACGAATCAAGATGTACACGAAGATAGCTGCAATAGCGAATATCACTGACAGGATTGCTCCGTGTGTAATGTCTTCTGCAATAGCTGGACCTACCTTCTGTGAAGAAACGATTGAACCGCCTGCACGGTCATCGCGGTCGAGGAATGCCTCTTCTGTAACAGAAGCATCAACCATTCCACCATCAACAAATGCCTGGTAGAGAATAGATTCGATGCGAGCATCAGCCTCTGCGCTGTTATCGTTAATGTTGAAGTTTGTAGAAACACGTACATTATTTCCTTCTGTTCCGATAGCGATAACTGTCACGTTAATTGCTTCTTCATTCACGTTGTTTGCCTCAAACTGCTTCACGATAGCAGCTTTGACATTCTCCGGCTCAACAGGATTGAGGAATTCAACCTTGTAGTTGCGTCCACCAGTGAAGTCAATTGACTGGCTCAAGCCACGAAGAGCAAAGCTAACGAGTGCAACAACCAGAATTACAGCGAACACAGAGAAAGACTTCTTGTACATGCTCATGAACTTGTACTTAGTATCTCTCATCATGTTCTTAGAAATAGATGTTGTGAACTTCAAATCCTGCCACTTGCCCTTGTCGAGGAAGTACTCGTATGCGATACGAGTCAACCACACTGCAGTAAAGAATGAGCAGACAATACCGATAATCAGCGTTGTCGCGAATCCCTTGATAGGACCTGTACCGAAATTATAGAGGATAACACCTGTGATGATTGTTGTTACGTTAGAGTCGAAAATTGCAGAGAACGCATTGCTGTAACCTGCTGCCACAGCTGCGTTGATGTGCTTGCCTGAACGCATTTCTTCTTTTGTACGCTCGTAAATGAGCACGTTGGCATCGACCGCCATACCTAGGGTGAGCACCATACCGGCAATACCAGACATGGTCAACGCAGCACCCAATGATGTAAGAATACCGAATGAGAAGAAGAAGTTAAGTATGAGGGCACAGTTGGCAACCATACCTTCACGAACACCGTACATAGCTACCATGTAGAACATCAGCACGATGAAAGCGACGATACAAGAGATGAAACCCGCTTGAATAGACTGTGCACCGAGAGTTGGACCTACGATGTCTTCCTGAATGATGCTTGCTGGAGCAGACATCTTACCAGATTGGAGCACATTGGCAAGGTCCTTAGTCTCGTTGGTAGTAAAGTTACCAGAAATCTGAGTGCTACCTCCATCGATCTTGCCCATAACGTTTGGCGCGCTGTACACGAGGTTGTCGAGCACGATAGCAACACTGTGGTGCACGTTAGCCTCAGTAAGAGCCGCCCACTTGCGAGCACCCTCAGTGTTCATCTTCATGCTAACAACTGGATTGCCATGCTGGTCGAAGTCGTCTTTTGCTTCAGTTACCACATCACCTTCAAGTGGTGCACGGCCATTCTTACCAGTAGTGCGGATAGCATAGAGGCAGTAAATCTTGCCAGCCTTGTCCATTGATGCTACACCCCATTTGAGTGAGAGATCTGCTGGGAAAATCTGCTTTGCCTCATCTGAGTTGATGAGGGCATTTACCTCTGCTGTATCGAGAGCCATCGCATAGCCTACCATACAGCCTGTCTGAGCGCCAGATGGCTGGAGCATTGCAAAGAGAGGATTCTCTTTCTTTGCTTCCTCTGTAGCCTTAGCTGCAACGCTTGCTTCAGCACTCTTCACCTGTGAAAGTACACTTGCTGCTGCACTGCTTGAATCTGCAACTGCTTCTTCAGCAACGCCCTCAGCCTGAGTAGAATCTGCAACCGTTGCGACAACATTGCTGCGAAGAGCTGCATTCAGTTGAGAGAGGTATGGCGCTACGATTGGAGCATCGTAAGTCTCCCAAAACTCGAGGTTAGCGCTACCTTGAAGAAGTTTGCGAACACGTTCTGGCTCCTTGATACCAGGAAGTTCCACCATGATGCGGCCTGTCTGACCTTCGATCTTCTGAATGTTAGGCTGAACCACACCGAAGCGGTCAATACGTGTACGAAGCACGTCAAACGAACTGTTAACGGCTTCCTCTACGCTTTGACGAAGAACCTTCTCTACATCAGCGTCGCTGCTGTTTGTGTTCACCAGGCCTTTGAGCTGCTGAGTAGCGAAGATAGTCGCAAGGGGCTTTCCCTCAGCATTCTTTTTATAAGCCTCGATAAAAAGTGTGATGAAATCGCTCTGACTTTCCTGTGCACCCTTTGCTGCTTCGCTTACAGACTTGAGGAATGCTTCGTCAGTCTTGTGGTCTGCCAACGTCTTTATCACCTCTGGCACGCTCACCTCAAGAATCACGTTCATACCACCTTTCAGGTCAAGACCCAAACCGATAGCTGTTTCGCGACAGTCCTTGAGCGTGTAGTTGCCCAGATAGAATGGAGTCGTGTTCAACGAATCCAGATAAAGCTCAGCTGCCTGTGGCTCCATCTTTGCTGCCTTATCCTCAACATACTTGGTTACGGCTGAAAAAGACAGATAGAAGAGGCAAATGAGTGTCAACGCCACTGCTAAAAACTTTACAAATCCTTTGTTTTGCATTTTGTTGAATTTATTAATGTTGATTGTTATTTGTTTTTCGTATTAAAAAGGAACGATATTTCACATTCATCTGTGCCCTCATCCTCGCTTTTACACATATATTATATATATAGAGCATGGCAAAAGGCACTTCAAGGTGCAAAGTTATACATTTTTTTACAAAATGGAAGAAAATCCCATTAAATTTCTTCAATTCGTTCGATTTGTCTATCTATTGCCCTCTAATTTGACATACGTATAGATAGGATAATGGTCACTTGCAGAAATGGATCTGTCAACAGTAGACTTATAAGCCGTCATATTGGGACTAATCAAAATATGGTCTATTCTGAAATACATCCCACTGTTATGATAGCTGACACCAGGACCATTTCCACTATGTGTATAAGCATCATCCAAATAACGGGTCAGGCGATAATGGGGATAGGAAATGGGAGAAGCATTGAAGTCACCGCACACAATCATGTAACGCCCCGCATTTCGTTCTACAAAAGCTGCAATAGAATCTGCCTGCATTCCCCTGATGGAATCGACTGGAGCCAGTTTCCCAACCAATGCGAGATACTTGATTTCAGAATCGTTTTCTTCTGGATTCTTATAGTTCTTGATAATAGATTTGTAGTCATCCTTATCTGCCGACGTCAATCGATAGGATTCCAAGTGGTTGTTGACAACCAGCAACGTATCTTCACCCACAAGCACCTTATACACATAGGAGGCATTGGTTTTTGAAGGGTAGTCGATTTTTTCCGATGAAAGAATTGGGTATTTAGAAAAACAAGCGTTATAATTGTCCGCAATGAGGTAAAGCGAGTTATAGGGATAGATGTCTTTCAGCAATTTAGCCGCTTTATCCGTATGCACTTTCATGGCTTCTTGCAGACAAATGATATCTGCATCGCACTTCTGAATATACTGGAATATAGGATTTTCTTCCAACGGCACAGTGGTATTTTTGCCAAAAGACATCGTATTGTAGGACAGTACCTTCAGGCTTCCCT
>CAJGCU010000069.1 GCA_904501945.1 uncultured Bacteroidaceae bacterium | reverse complement strand
CAGTACTTGCGGAAGGCTTGACGGTTTGCGTTCGGAGATGTTGCTGATGTCTCGTCTTCGACTGATGATTTCTATGGATTCTGCCAATATGCATATTGCTTCTATCTTTGGAATTCCTGTTCTGTCTATCTGGGGGGCTACTCACCCGAAGGCGGGATTTTCGGGATTTGGACAAAAGCCCGAAAGCGAGATGCAGCTTGACTTGCCTTGCCGTCCTTGTTCCATTTACGGGAAGACTCCTTGCCAATATGGAGACCTGCGCTGCATGAATATAGACGAGAAGGCTGTTGTGGAAAAGGCTATCAGTATGCTATAAGGAACTTTCTAATATATTATATATAATGTATAAGTATAATATCGTCAAAGGATTGCTTTGGGTGCTCAGTTTGCTTCCCTTTCCGGTGCTTTATGTGATTTCGGACTTTTTGTGCTTGTTTGTTAGCCGTTTTTACCGGACGAAAGTGGTACGCAGCAATTTGAAGAGTGCATTCCCTGAGAAGACAGAAGAGGAACTGCGCCATATAGAGAAGAAATTCTACCACCAGTTTTGTGATAACTTCGTGGAGGTTATCAAGATGCTTTCTATGTCAAAGCAGGATATCATGCGGCGTATGACATTCAGCGGCTTGGAGGAAGCTAAAAAGAGGCATGAAGCAGGGCGGAAACTGAATTTTCTGTATTTGAGTCACTTTGGCAATTGGGAGTGGATAGCTTCCATTGCTTACCATATGGAGCCTTGGTGTGCCTCTGCGCAGGTATATCACCATATATATAATAAGGTAATGGATAAATTCTTCTACGAGTTGCGTGCTCAATATGGTGGTAAAAATATTGAAATGAAAGAAACTTATCGCCGTATTTTGCAGATGAGCAGGGAAAATCGGAATTATTTGATAGGTTTCATCAGCGACCAGCAGCCTAAGTGGAGCAGCATACATCATTTCGTGCCGTTTCTCAATCATGACACGGCTGTGTTCACGGGGGCAGAGCATATTGCCAGAAAACTGGATGCGTTTGCCATGTATGGAAGAATGTCGCGTCCGAGGCGAGGGTATTACAATCTGGAAATCATTCCAATGGAAGACCATCCTGCCACCTTGCCTGAGAATGTGCTGACCGATCGCTATTTCCAACTGCTGGAAGAGGATGTGCGCCTGCATCCTGAAATGTGGCTCTGGACGCATAAGCGTTGGAGCAGAACGAAAGAAGAATGGCTGAGACGGAATGGGGGAGAGCCGTGTTGACTCTCAAGAAAGGAATGAAAAAAGCAACCGCGACATTCTCGAAGGAGATTGCCGCGGTTGTTTGTTCTTGAATATCCGAAATTATTTGCGGAGACCAAGTTTCTTGATGATTGCACGATAGCGCTCGATGTCCTTCTTTTTGAGGTAAGCAAGGAAACGGCGACGCTGACCTACGAGCTTAACCAGTGAACGGTTAGTAGCGTGGTCTTTGTGGTTAGCCTTCACGTGTTCAGTGAGGTGCTGAATACGGTAAGTGAGAAGTGCAATCTGGCTCTCGCAAGAACCTGTGTCAGTAGCAGAAGCGCCATACTGTGCGAAAATTTCTGCTTTCTTTGCTGAATCTAAATACATAATAAAAGTATTTTTAGTTATAAATTAATATGTTATCCAACGAGCCAGCATTCTTTCAGCCGAATAGATGACTCGCAGGAAATCGGGTGCAAAGGTAGTGAATATATTTCATATTGCCATCATTTAGACCCGTCTTTTTCTTTTGTGAGTATGGAGAATGGCCTATTTTCTTGATAAACCCGAAAAAATGTCGTACCTTTGTGCCCGATTTTTCAAGAAACTTTATGCAAGACATTAGAAACATTGCCATCATTGCGCACGTTGACCATGGAAAGACGACTTTGGTTGACAAGATGCTGCTTGCCGGAAATCTCTTCCGCGAGAATCAGCAGACAGGCGATCTTATTCTGGATAATAATGAACTTGAACGTGAGCGAGGAATAACGATTCTCTCCAAGAACGTCTCTATTAACTACAAAAACACGAAGATAAATGTGATTGACACTCCTGGGCACTCCGACTTCGGCGGAGAGGTGGAGCGTGTGCTCAATATGGCGGACGGCTGCATTCTTCTTGTCGATGCTTTTGAGGGTCCGATGCCTCAGACACGTTTCGTGTTGCAGAAGGCTTTGGAGATTGGTCTTAAGCCTGTAGTGGTGGTGAATAAGGTGGACAAGCCTAATTGTCGTCCAGAGGAAGTATATGAAATGGTGTTTGACCTGATGTTCTCGCTGAATGCTACAGAGGACCAACTGGATTTTCCAGTTGTCTATGGTTCTGCAAAGAATGGCTGGATGGGTCCTGACTATAAGACTCCAACAAATGACATTACTTATTTGCTTGACACGATTCTCGATACGATACCCGCGCCTGAACAGCTGGATGGAACACCTCAGATGCTGATTACGTCGCTGGATTATTCTACTTATACGGGTCGTATTGCAGTGGGACGTGTACATAGAGGTACGCTGAAGGCGGGTCAGAATATTACTATCGTTCACAGAAACGGAAGTACGGAAAAGACTAAAATTAAGGAATTGCATACGTTTGAAGGCATGGGGCACCGTGCAACAGAAGGTGTTAGCTCGGGTGATATTTGTGCTGTTATTGGATTGACAAACTTTGAGATTGGTGATACAATCTGCGACTTTGAAGCTCCTGAAGCATTGCCTACAATCTCGATTGATGAACCAACTATGTCTATGCTTTTCACCATCAATAACTCTCCTTTTTTTGGAAAGGAAGGTAAGTTCTGTACGAGCCGTCACATTGGCGACAGGCTTTACAAGGAGCTTGAGAAGAACCTTGCATTGAGAGTGGAGATGAAGGAGGGTTGCACTGACCAGTGGATTGTCAGCGGACGTGGCGTGTTGCATCTTTCGGTTTTGATTGAAACGATGCGTCGCGAAGGGTATGAACTTCAGGTGGGACAGCCTCAGGTTATCTATAAAGAGATTGGTGGCGTGAAATGCGAGCCTGTTGAAGAGTTGACCATCAATGTGCCAGAAGAATTTTCCAGCAAGATGATAGACTTGGTTACGCGCCGCAAGGGAGAGATGCTTAGTATGGAGGCTCAGGGCGGCCGTGTCAATATAGAATTTGAAATTCCATCGCGAGGTATCATAGGTTTGCGTACCAATGTGCTGACGGCCAGTCAGGGTGAGGCTATCATGGCACATCGTTTCAAGAGCTATCAGCCTTTCAAGGGAGAGCTGACGCGCCGAACAAATGGTTCGCTTATTGCTTTGGAGTCAGGAACGGCATTCGCTTATGCCATTGACCATCTGCAAGATAGAGGAAAGTTCTTTATCTTCCCGCAGGATACTGTTTATGCAGGTCAAGTCGTGGGTGAACATGTGCATGAGATTGACCTTGTCATCAATGTCACTAAGGCAAAGCAGTTGACGAATGTGCGTGCGAGTGGTACGGACGAAAAAGCGCGTATTATTCCTCCTGTAGTATTGTCGCTGGAAGAAGCGCTTGAGTATATCAAGGCTGACGAGTATGTGGAAGTGACTCCGAAAAATATGCGTATCCGTAAAATTATTCTTGACCATCTGGAGCGCAAACGTGCTAACAGGGAAGACTAATTTGATAAGCGCGGAAGCAAAAAACGACATTCTAAAGCTTGTTTTTTGCACAAAACGGGGTTAAGATGTGCACTTTTGTGCTTTTTGTGGCAATAATTTTGTATAATTTAAAGAATTATTTCTACCTTTGCACCGAAAACGTGTAATAACGGACTAATAAAATAGAAAGTAAATCATTAACATTTAAAAATTTAAGATTATGTCTGAAATTGAATCAAGAGTAAAATCAATCATCGTTGAGAAGCTCAACGTTGACGAAGCAGAAGTAAAGCCAGAAGCAAGTTTCACTAACGACCTCGGTGCTGATTCACTGGATACAGTTGAGCTCATCATGGAGTTCGAGAAGGCTTTCGGTATCAATATTCCTGACGATCAGGCTGAAAAGATCGCTACTGTAGGCGACGCTATCGCTTATATCGAGCAGAACGCTAAGTAAATTATGGAATTAAAAAGAGTTGTTGTAACAGGTATTGGCGCACTGACTCCACTTGGCAATACTGCTGAGGAGTCTTGGGAAAACATCAAGGCTGGAAAGAGTGGCGCTGGTCCTATTACCCATTTCGACGCTTCACAGTTCAAGACTCAGTTTGCATGTGAGGTAAAGGGGTTCAATGCTGCTGATCACATCGATCGCAAGGAAATTCGCAAGATGGACCTCTACACTCAGTATGCTCTTGCTGCAGCCCAAATGGCAATCAAGGATTCAGGTATGGACCTTGAAACTGTAGACAAGAACGAAATTGGAGTTGTACTCGGTGTAGGTATCGGAGGTATCAAAACTTTCGAGGAAGAAGCTGGCAACTATGCTGTCAATGGTCCTCAGCTTGGTCCTAAGTTCAATCCGTTCTTCATCCCAAAGATGATTGCGGACATCGCTTCAGGACAGATTTCTATCCAGTACGGATTCCGTGGACCAAACTACACAACAACTTCAGCATGTGCTTCATCTTCAAGCGCGCTTGCTGATGCATTCAACCTTATTCGTCTCGGTAAAGCCAATGCAATTGTTTCTGGTGGTGCTGAGGCTGCAATTTGGGCATCAGGTGTAGGTGGCTTCAATGCTATGAAGGCTCTTTCTACTCGTAATGAGGAGCCAGAAAAGGCAAGCCGTCCTTTCAGTGCAAGTCGCGATGGATTTGTGATGGGCGAAGGTGCTGGCATTCTGATTCTTGAAGAATTAGAGCACGCAAAGGCTCGTGGTGCGAAAATTTATGCTGAGATGGTAGGTGCAGGTATGTCTGCCGATGCTTATCACCTTACTGCTACTCACCCAGAGGGTCTTGGTGCAAAGCTTGTGATGGAACGCGCTCTTAAGGATGCAGGAATGAAGCCAGAGGATATTGACTATATCAATGTTCATGGTACATCTACTCATGTGGGTGATATTTCTGAGTCTAAGGCAATTAAAGAAGTGTTTGGCGATGCAGCATACAAGCTCAATATCAGCTCAACAAAATCTATGACAGGTCACCTTCTTGGTGCTGCTGGAGCAGTTGAGGCGATGATTAGCGTCCTTGCTGTAAAGAACGATATTGTTCCTCCAACAATCAACCACGCAGATGATGACCAGGATCCAGAAATTGACTATAACCTCAATTTTACATTCAACAAGGCTCAGGAGCGCACAGTACGTGCAGCACTTAGCAATACGTTTGGATTTGGCGGTCACAATGCAAGTGTAATCTTCAAGAAATACCAATAATATGGTTATTTCAGATTTATTAGATAATATTAGGCTTCTTTTCGTTTCTGAAAAGAAGCCTTTTTTACAGATAAAAGCCATTTTAGGCTTCTTTCCGCATGATATCAGGCTTTATGAACTTGCTCTTAAACATAAGTCGGTGAACTATTATGAGCATGATAAAGAGAAGCGGAAAGATAAAGAAAAAAAGCAGTCGGTAAATGGACACAAATGGCGTTTCTTAACATCTTCCTCAAAGAAGAAAAAAACATCTGGTTATCAATTTGCTAATAATGAGAGGCTTGAGTTTTTAGGAGATGCTGTGCTCAGTGCCATTGTTGCAGATATTCTTTATAAGCATTACGGTAATAAACAAGAGGGCTTTTTGACCAATTTGAGAAGTAAAATTGTGTGCAGAAATTCGCTTAATAAGCTTGCAACAGATATTGGGCTTGACGCGCTTGTCAAGCATACAGGTGCCGTTACAACAGCGCACAATAGTTTCATGAATGGCAATGCCTTTGAAGCGTTCTTGGGGGCGGTATATCTTGATCGCGGCTACCATTATTGCTATCGTTTCTTGAAGAAGAAAATCTTCAAGTATTATATCAATATTGATGAGGTGGCGCAGCAGGAGCGGAACTTCAAAAGTATGTTGATAGAATGGTGTCAAAAACGTCAATATAAGTTTGAGTTTTTTCAGAAAGAGGCGCGTGATGACCAGCATCACAATGTCCCCGTTTTTCATTCATGCGTGCTTATTGAGGGTATTCCATGCGGGACAGGAGCCGGATATAGCAAGAAGGAAAGTGATCAGTCTGCGGCAAAGCAAGCCCTTAAACGTATTAAGAGCGATAAGAATTTGCTGAAGGGAATAAAGAACGCAAATGCTGGAAAAAGCAATAATCCGTCTGGAGAATAATCCATAAAGCTGTAAAACATAGTGTAGAAAGCGTGATTCATAGGGATACTTGGGGCTTATGTCATAATTATTCCGTACCTTTGCAGTAAATATTGTAAAACAATGAATACGACAGGGATACTCAATAAACTATACTTCTCTAAGCGTCAGAAGCAGTTGGATAAGTATACAACTCAAGCCAAAGAGATACAGCTGAAGGTGTTCCGTCACCTCATTCGGCAAGGCAAGAAGACGCAATGGGGCGATGAACATCACTATGACCAGATAGATTCTTATGAGCAGTTCCGCAAGAACGTGCACGTGAATACGTATGAGGAACTGAAGGACTATATTCACAAGATGCGTGAAGGTGGCGATAGTATTCTGTGGCCAGGAGTTGTACGTTGGTATGCAAAGTCTTCTGGTACAACGAATGACAAGAGCAAGTTTATTCCTGTAAGCTCCAATGGATTGAAAAATATACACTACAAAGGTGGAACCGATTGTGTGGTTAGTTACCTGAATGTCAATCCCAAGAGCAAGTTTTTCTCTGGCAAGGGACTTATTTTGGGCGGCAGCCACGCTCCCAATCTCAATACGCCCAACAGCCTTGTTGGTGACCTCAGTGCAATCCTCATTGAGAACATTCCCAATGCAGCGAAGATGATACGTGTTCCAGAGAAAAGTATTGCTCTCCTGAGTGATTTTGAGGAAAAGCGTGACAAGATAGCTCAGGCTGCTATGAATATGAATATCACGAATATAAGCGGTGTGCCTTCATGGATGCTGAGTGTCCTCAATCGTGTGATGGAACTGAAGGGAGTTGACCGTCTAGATGAGGTGTGGCCGAATCTTGAAGTGTTCTTCCATGGCGGTGTAGCGTTCACGCCTTATCGTGAGCAATATAAGAACATCATAGGGCTTCCCAATATGCATTATATGGAGACATACAATGCCAGCGAAGGATTTTTCGGCATTCAGAACGACTTGAGCGACCCGAATATGATGCTGATGATTGACTACGATGTCTTCTACGAATTCTGCCCAATGGATAATCTCAACGATAATGGCTATCCTGTTGATGAAGAAAAAATAGTGCCGCTATGGGATATTAAGCCAGGCGTGAACTATGCGATGATTATCAGCACAAGCTGCGGACTCTGGAGATATATGATCGGCGACACTATCAAGTTCTCTCAGAAAGACCCTTACAAGTTCTGCATCACTGGCCGTACCAAGCACTTTATCAATGCTTTCGGCGAAGAACTCATTGTTGACAATGCAGAAAAAGGGCTTCTGCAGGCATGTGTAGCCACTGGGGCGCAAGTGAAAGATTACACTGCGGCACCGATATTCATGGACAGCAATGCCAAATGCCGTCATCAATGGATGATAGACTTTGCCAAGCAGCCTGGTTCGATAGACGAGTTTTCGGCCATTCTTGACCGTTCGTTGCAATCCATCAATTCAGACTACGAGGCAAAACGACATAAGGATATCACTCTTCAGCCGCTTGAAATCATCGTGGCGCGTCCAGGGCTATTCGATGAGTGGCTGAAAGGGAAAGGCAAGCTGGGAGGTCAGCACAAGATTCCTCGATTGAGCAATTCACGCCAGTATATCGAAGAGCTTTTGGCACTCAACTCCTAAATTCACTATATCATTCTCTTGCGGGTATCCGTATTCTTAACATTCTGAAAATGAGGTCAAAGAAACGCTTTTCTATCTTCGCAATCCACCTTTCGTGCATAGCTGTATTTGTAGCATGGCTATTTACGGGGTGTGCCCGCATGGGGTCTCCCGATGGAGGTCCTTACGACGAGACCCCTCCAAGGGTGATACACACATCACCAAAATACGGCGCGGCAAATGAGAAAGATGTCAAGAAAATCGTGATTGAATTTGACGAAATCGTGAAGGTGGAAAATGCGATGGAGAAAGTTGTCATCTCGCCGCCGCAGATAGAGCAGCCCGAAATTTCAGCGATGGGCAGGCGAGTGACCATCACCTTGCTCGATTCGCTCAAGCCCGACATGACCTACACCGTTGATTTTTCAGATGCTATCGTCGATAACAACGAAGGCAACCCCTATGGCGACTACGCTTTTACCTTCTCGACTGGCGAGCGTGTCGATACTTTCCAAGTGTCAGGCCATGTGCTCAATGCAAGCAATCTCGAACCTATCAAGGGAATCCTTGTCGGACTTTACAAAGTGGGCGACCAGCAGGGTCATCTGCCCGACTCCGTCTTCCGCACCATCCCCTTCGAACGCATTTCGCGCACCGATGGCAGCGGGCACTTTGTGGTGAAAGGCTTAGCGAAAGGTAACTACCGTGCCTTCGCTTTGAAAGATCAGAATCAGAATTATATCTATGACCAGCCTGCTGAGATGGTCGCATTTTCTGACCGCATCCTCACCACGTCAAGCCAACCTGACATACGTCCTGACACCATTTGGCATGACAGTATCTATTATGATTCCATCGTCCTGACACCCTACACGCACTACTATCCCGACGATGTGATACTGACCGCCTTCGAGTCAGCACAGCAGAATCGCTATCTGCTCAAGAGCGAACGCCCCATTCTCCAGCAGTTTACCATCTATTTCACAGCCCCCAGCGATACGTTGCCGAAACTTACAGGACTCAACTTTGATGCACACTCAGCCTTTGTTGTTGATGCCAGTCAGCACAACGATACGCTCCATTACTGGATAAAAGATTCCCTCATCTACAATCTTGACACTTTGGAGATGCAGATAGACTACTTCGAAACAGATACGACGGGAAATTTCGCATTGACCATCGATACCCTTCGGTTAGTGTCTAAACTCAGCAAGGCCAAACTTGCCAAGCAGGAAGAAGAACGTTTTGAGGAATGGGCAGAAGAGTACAGGCAGAAAGTGAAACGTGAACGCCGTGCTGCCGAGAAGGAAGAAAAAGAGGCAGCCGCAGCAAACGATGTTGAAGAAGAAGAAGCTGGCAAGGTCAAAAAAGAATCGAAGAAAAAGAAAAGCAAGGACGATGAAGATGATATCGTCATTCCTCCTATGCCAGAAGAGTTCCTCGAATATCGTGTGAGCAATATGCAGGGCATGGCACCCGACAAGAACGTCGATTTCACATTCAGCGAACCTCTTGATTCAGTTGATCTGTCGAAGATTCGATTCAGCATGAAGGTTGACACCCTCTTCCAGCCAGCCCCCTTCATCCTTCGTCAGGTGCCAGGCAAGATAAAGACCTACCGCCTTTATGCCGAGTGGCAGCCCGACTCCGTCTATCAGATAGAACTCGACACCGCCGCCTTTGTCAACATCTACGGCAGCCGAAACGAGGCTCGTAAGTTTGGAGTTAAGATAGGTTCCTTGGATACTTATTCCACCCTCTTTGTTCAGCTTCGCAATGCAGAACCCACGGCCATTGTGCAGTTGCTCGATGGCAGCGAGAAGGTGGTCAAGAGCGTCAAAGCCACTGAAGGCAAAGCCGATTTTTACTTCATCACCCCTGGAACCTACTACCTTCGTCTGTTCAACGATACCAACGGCAACGAGAAATGGGACACTGGCGACTACGACACCCAGCTGCAACCCGAACAAGTCTTCTATTATCCAAACCCTCTCATACTCAAGGCACAGTGGGACATCACCCAAGAATGGGATCCTTCCAGTTTGCCTCTGTCTAAACAGAAGCCTGCCAGAATCACCAAGCAGAAACCAGACAGAGCACGAACTATCAGAAGCAAGAATGCCGAGCGAGAGAAGAATAAATCGCGATAAGGAAAAACGTCCTTTTTATCTTCTTAATATCGTATAATATTAAAATAATGTGAGTTCGGCGAAAATAAAGTTCGACGAATTAAGTTGAAAAAGATTAAAATCCGTGAAAATTCGTGAGCATTCATGAATATTGGCTATATAGAACTTCGTTTCATATATTATTTTTTATGTTCACTTAATTGTAATTTTGTACAAAAGTAGTATATGGTGAAGCGTAAGATTCTGATTTCATTGCTTGGCATTGTTTTGTTGATTCCGCTTGGTCTTTGTTCCAGACGTGTTAGTTGGATACCTGAAGAGACAGGTGATGCTCTCTGGACAATGATGGTCTTTTGTCTTTGGCGCATGATATTGGTAAAAAAGAATCTGCAAGTGGTATTACTGGTCAGTTTAATACATTCTTTTCTCGTGGAATTCTCGCAGATGGTTCGCTGGTCGTGGCTCGTGTCCTTCCGTAATACTTTTGTCGGACACATGATGCTCGGACAGGGATTTTTGTGGATAGACCTTCTGGCTTACCTGATAGGCGGTGTCATTATTTATTATATGTTCAGAAGGATAGAAGGACAGAAAGAAATACTATAACCGTAATGAATGAAACAAAGGCTCGCATCATTGATGCGAGCCTTTTTGTTGCTTGTCGGTTTATTTAGTTGTTGATTACTACTTTTTTCCCATCTTTGATGTAGATGCCTTGTGTAGGATTTTTTGCTGGTATGCCTTGCAGGGTGTAAAAGGTAGTGTTGTGAAGGGATGCTTTGTCCTGTAGATTTTCAATGCCTGAGGAGGTTGCTCCGTTGAACTGCCACCAGTCCCAGTTGAATAGTGTGGCATCTCCTGTGCCGATGAAACTGAAGTGAACATCGTGGATGCCAGTTGGCGTGTTGGTCAGTTCGAAAGTCCTTTCTTCCCAAACATTTTCTCCTCCAGTTGCCTCGATTTTTATCTTTGCCAAAATCTTTCCTTTTGTATTGTCTTGCCGTACCACTAGCGTGCCGTTGTTGCTCTTGGCTGCTACGCGGATAGTGATAGATTGAGCACCTTCAGACCCGAAATCGACATTTGCCACGCGCATGGAGTCGCCTGCATGGATGTCGGTGACATAAACGCCTGTGGATTCATTGCCTACAACGCTGATTCCTTCAGCAGCATTGAGTGTCTCGGCCTGCTGACGGAGGTAGGGGCTCATGGTGCAGAGCGCCTTCACGCCTTGACGAGTGGCTGTGACGGGAAGAATGCGACCGTTGGAGGCAAACTTCATCTCCTCTACAGCCATGCTGCGGTTGAATCCGCCGCCGCCTTTCGCCCATCCAGTGTGGTAGAAGAAATAGTCCTTCCCTTTGTAGTTGACGATGCCGCTGTGATTGGTGAACGAGCCTGTATTCTGCTGCGTCATGACCTGTCCCATATAGGTCCACGGTCCTTCGGGACTGTCACTCATACTGTATGAGATGTGCTCTGGTACTCCTCCTGCGGCATAAATGAGGTAATATTTGTCTCCTCTCTTGTCGAGCCAAGGTCCTTCTTCGAAGCAATCTTTCCCGACAATCTCTTCATCCACTTTCACGCCTCCAAAAGCTTCTTCGGTTAGTTCCACCTCAATAACGCCATTCTTGCCAATGCTGGTATCTACCAATATCATATTCTTCCTCAGTTTGGCATAGCGCAACTTGTTGTTGCCCCAGTAGAGGTAAGCTTGTCCATCGTCGTCGATGAAGACTGTCGGGTCGATGTCGCCTCCCTCACCTGTGTCAAGAATGGGCTGCTTGCGTGCATCCTTGAATGGTCCAGAAGGCTTGTCGCTTTTGCCCACGCCGATATAGTGACGCCAGTCATTGGGCTTGGAAAGGCAGATATACCAGTAGTAGACACCGTCTCTCTCCACACACTGGCTTGCCCAGCAAGTTCCTTCTCTCGCCCATGCAAAGGCTGTGCGAGGCATGGCGATGCCGTGGTCGGTCCAGTTCACCATGTCAACGGTGGAATAGACTCGATAGCGGTCCATGTAGTAGAAGTCGTGTACACCAGGGATGTTCATGTCTTCGTCGCAATAGACGTAGAGACTGTCGTTGCCTTCAAACACCATCGGTGCAGGATCGGCCGTGTAGCAGTGGGTAACGATGGGGTTCTGTGCTACAGCAGTGTTGCTTGCCATCAGTATTGACAGAGCAAGGAACGATGTCTTTATGCTTAATTTTTCCATATTTTACGATAGTTTGTTTTGCCGTTCTTGAAAATCTTTTCGATGTAGATGCCTTTGTTGTCTCCCTTTGTCATTCTGCCTTGCAGGTCATAGAGGGTGCTTTCAGCATTGCTGTCTGCTTGTTCTTTGTCACTTGCCACGATTTCTTCGATGGCAGTGCCTTGCTGGTATACTAGATAGTCTTGTCCAGCCTCTGTTGTCAGGTCATATTCGTATATTCGCTTGGTGCTTGCTGTAGGCTTGGTGCTGAGGCTTTTTGACAGCAATGGCTCTTTCACTTCAGCAGGCGCATAAAGTGGGTTAGGGCAAGAACCGCTTGCTTCTTTCAGGCCGTCGCCTTCCAGAGGAACGTAGGAGCGCAAACGAAGCACGCCACCTATTGTGGAGTGTATCTTTGCCTGCTGAAGTTTTGTGTCGCTCCAGTCTATATCCACCTCGAATCCGCCCCGGGCTTTTAAGCCTTTCACATTACCAGTAGTCCATCTTGTTGGGAGAGATGGCAGCAGATGTACGGCTCCGTCGTGGCTTTGCAGCAACATCTCTGCAATACCTGCAGTAGCGCCGAAGTTTCCGTCAATCTGGAAAGGAGGATGTGCATCGAAGAGGTTGGGGAAGGTGCGTCCGTTAGGATATTTGTCGGCTTCTTCTTCTGAAGGCAGCAGCTTCAGCATGTTGCTCAAGATGGTTAGTGCATGGTTGCCGTCCAGCATACGTGCCCAGAAACAGATTTTCCAGCCAAGGCTCCATCCTGTTGCCTCGTCGCCTCGTTGTGCCAATGTCTGTTTGGCAGCTGCAAACAGTTCGTTGTGTGAATAAGGGCTGATTTGGTTAGATGGGAAAAGACCGTACAGGTGTGATATGTGGCGATGCTGATTGTAAGGGTCGTCGGCATCTTGCAGCCATTCCTGCAATTGCTTGTGCTTTCCAATCTGCATAGGCGGCAATTGGTCAATCGCATCTTTAAGTTTCTGTTGATAGGCTTCATCTTCGCCCAAGGCTTTAGCTGCATTGAGCGTGTTAGAAAGGGCATCGAATGCAATCTGGTTGTCCATTGTGCATCCAGCCGTAATGGGAGATGACTTTCCTGCTGGTGCAAGCTCTGGACTTACCGAAGGAACTACTACCAGCCATTTGTATGTAGGGTGCACCTGCATATAGTCAAGGTAGAAATCAGCCGTTCCCTTGATGACTGGGTACCATTCTTTCAGGAATTCTTTGTCGCCAGTGTATAGATAGTGCTGCCATAGGTGAGTGGCGAGCCATGCGCCTCCGTT
>CAJGCU010000068.1 GCA_904501945.1 uncultured Bacteroidaceae bacterium | reverse complement strand
TGTAATCGAAGAGATTGGTAATGAGAAGATTGCTTCACTTTTTAAGAGTGATATTACTTATCATGTAAATCCGACTGGAAAGTTTGTGATTGGCGGTCCTCATGGTGACACGGGATTGACAGGAAGAAAGATTATTGTTGACACTTATGGTGGGCGTGGAGCTCATGGAGGGGGTGCGTTTTCTGGAAAAGACCCTAGCAAGGTTGACCGTTCGGCTGCTTATGCGGCTCGGCATATTGCTAAGAATATGGTGGTGGCAGGTGTGGCAGACGAGATGCTTGTACAGCTTAGTTATGCTATTGGTGTGGCGAAGCCAGTCAGCATCTATGTAAATACTTACGGCACTTCAAAGGTGGCGATGTCGGATGGTGAGATTGCTGAGAAGATAGATGAGATTTTCGATTTGCGTCCTCATGCAATTGAGAAGCGTTTCGACTTGCGTAAGCCTATCTATCAGGAGACGGCATCTTATGGCCACTTCGGCAGGAAGACGGAGAAGGTAATCAAGAAGTTCACGAACCGTTATCAGGGCGATGTAGAGATGATGGTGACGCTTTTCCCATGGGAAGAGACTGAAGCCTATCAGCCAGCCATTAAGGAGATGTTTGGCTTAAAAGACTGAATGTTTAGCGAAAGTGCAGTATAGCCTTGTATTGCCTATTTTTCATGAATTACGACAGTATTCTGACCGCTATTGATTCCAGCGTCATCCATAGGACGGAGTTTTATAAGGAAGGTGTTGCTTTGCCCGATAGCACCGTTCCTATGGATGAACGTGTGTATGCAGTGTGTGAAGATGGCTATGTAGTGGTTGCGATGATGCTGGCAGGCTTGATATTGGCAGTTGTACTGTATTATTTTCGTGTGGCCTTCCGTCATCGTCTGAAGGATTTTTTCACTGCCAAGCGTTTGTATGTGGAGGAGTGTGTCGGTGACAATGGAGGAGAGGCAGCCAGTATTTTTTTTCTGATATTGACAAGTGCATTCTGTTTGTCAATGATATTTTTTAATGGTATCGTTGAACAGTGCGGAATCGTCCCTGTTGTGGACATTCCGTATTGGCTTTATGCTGTCGGGACATTGGTGTGTTTGTGCTTTGTTTATTTGAAAGCTGGATTATATTCTGTAGTTAACTGGGTGTTTTTTAATCAAGAATCCGCCTCCAGATGGATGCAAGGATATATGTTTTTGACAGCATTTACAGCTTACCTTTTCTACCCTATAGCATTGATAGACACCTATTCTCCATCTTGGGGGAAAGTAGCAACTGCAAGTGTCATTTTGGTAGTCTTTATCTATGAGATATTCTTGTTTTATAAGCTATTTGTTAACTTTAAGGCAAAAAAAAGTGGCTATTTGCTGATTTTTTTGTACTTTTGTAGCGTAGAAATGTTGCCTGCCCTTGTAATGTGGCATTTGGCAACATTATTTAATGGGAATATTATAGTCAAAAACTTGTTATATTGATGACTGCAAAGATCTTAGTATCTCAACCTAAACCTCAAACAGAGAAATCTCCATATTATGAGGTGGCGAAAAAATACGATGTGGATTTGGTTTTTCGCCCTTTCATCAAAGTTGAACCGATGTCTGCGAAAGATTTTCGTCAACAAAAGGTATCTATTCCAGGACATACTGCTGTTGTGTTCACGTCGCGCCATGCAATTGATCATTTTTTTGCATTGTGCAAGGAACTCCGAGTAACAATCCCCGATGACATGAAGTATTTCTGTGTATCAGAGCAAGTTTCTTTGTATATCCAGAAGTATGTACAGTATCGTAAGAGGAAAAATTTCTTCCCTGAAAGCGGTCGCATTTCAGACCTTATTCCCATTATGGCCAAGCACCGTTCGGAGAAATATTTTGTCCCGCAGTCGTCTGTCCATACTGATGAGATGAAGAATATGTTGGACAATGCAAATCTTGACCACAATGAGGCGGTGATGTATTATACAGTCCCTAATGACTTTACGCCAGATGAGGCATTCGACTACAATATGCTGGTATTCTTCTCGCCAGAAGGTATCAATTCCCTCATTAAAAATTTCCCTGATTTTCAGCAAGGAGACATCAAAGTTGCATGCTTAGGCACAAAAACTATCCAAGCCGCTGAAAGTGCAGGAATACGTGTCGACTATCAGCCAACACCTGAGCTTCGTTCAGTTCCAGCACTTATCGAAGCATACGCAAAGACATTGTAAATGATTGTTGTTCATCGTTTTCTCTGCTTATGGACAACACGTTTAAGAAATCGGAGAGGCTTTGTAGCCAACTCGTAATAGATAAACTTTTCGCAGGAGGAAATGCTTCTATGGCAGCCTTTCCCCTGCGAATTGTTTATATGAAGCAACGCGTTGACGTTCTGGGAGATAATACAGAAGTTCCTCCAGTCTCAATTCTGATTTCCGTGCCCAAAAAACGTTTCCGTCATGCAGTGGATCGCAATCGAATGAAACGCCTGATTCGGGAAACCTATCGTACAAATAAGCACATACTTTGGGATGTGCTGAAAGACAAGGACTATCGGATTCTCTTAGCCTTTGTGTGCATTACTGATAAAATGCCTTCTTATGCCATGGTCAGAAAGAGTGTAGTAAAGGCATTGACCAGAATCTCGGAAAGTTTAGCTTGAATTCCCGTTCCCTCAATGCTTATGAAATTCGTCTCTTTTTTATTGTCGTGTATCAGTTCAGGCCTTTCCTTTCTTTTACTGCTTCCCATTCATTTCTATCGTATGGCAATCTCCCCGATGTTGCCTCCCTCGTGTCGTTTCACGCCGACGTGCTCCCAATATGCAGTTGATGCTATCAAGATGCATGGCCCGTTCAAAGGATTCTATCTGGCTTGCCGTCGTTTGTTGCGCTGCCATCCGTGGGGTGGAAGCGGGTATGACCCAGTTCCTCAGAAGTTTCATTGGTAAATCCGAACCTCGTCTGTAGAAATTCATGTTTGATTTCCATACCCATATCATCAATTCTGTACCCTGTCTTCTGAACGTACCTTTATCGGAATCATTGATGCCTTATCCTGAAGGCGTAAAATTGTCAGTGGGCTTGCATCCATGGGATGTGAATGTACATTGGAAAGAATCAGTAGATAGGGTTCAGAGCCATGCAGAAAGCGCAGACGTATGGGCTATTGGAGAGTGCGGGTTGGATAAAGTGCGTGGAATAGAGTTGGCAGTCCAGGTCGCAGCTTTTCGTGCTCAGATCGCAGTGTCTGAGTCGGTTGGCAAACCGGTCATTGTCCATTGTGTCAAAGCTTTCGATGAGTTGCTGTCGCTTCGTCATGAATTGGAGAAAGAATGTCGGATGAAAGGAACTCAGCCACAGCCATGGATTATTCATGGCTTTCGTGGAAAGTTGGAACAGGCCAAACAATTGATGGCCAAAGGATTCTGTTTTTCCTTTGGCCATCAGTACCACGTAGAAACACTACGTTTCTTTTTTACTTCTTCTCACCCTTTTTTCCTGGAAACGGACGATTCCCGCCTTTCGATCCGCCAAATTTATGAGCAGGTCGCTCTCCATCTCGGCGTGGACGTCTGTCATCTCGAAAGTCTTTGCGACCCTCGCCAAACGATTTTTCGTTCCTTGGTTTCTTAGCCTCGCCTTTGTTTGAGAAGAATTCTTTTCTTGCCTCCTGACGAGCCTCTCTGCTTGAGAAACGTTCCGTTCGTTCTTCCTTCTGTCCTCTTGGCTCAAATCCTCTCTTTGAGTCCTTACGGTCAGATGGCTTGTTGTCTCTGTTCGCATAAATCTTCCTGTCTCCCCATTTTCCGAGATGGCGGTTGATGATTTCTGCCTCTTCTTCATCAGCGGCTTCAAACATCATCATTCTTGAGTTAGGAGATGTACGTCCTTTTGTCACATCTTTCGATACCTTTTCTTTGAAAGGCTTTGACTTGAAGTAATGTGCTTCGTCGTCAGTCTTTCTTTCGTCTCCCCATTCTCCATCTTCGTTCTTCTTGTGAGGCTTGAATTTCAGGTTGTGCTTGCGCTCCTCTTCCGTCTTGATGTCCATGCCTTCTTCGCGTCTTTCCTTGAGTTTGCCGTCAAAAATCTGATATTTGCGGAACTCGCACTCAAGAGAGCCGTTGAAAAGTGCATATCTTGTTGAAGGACGGAAACCTATTCTGGCGAACAATTCTTCGTGGTGTGTGATAATCCATGCGTCGTTGCCAACGAAATTGCGTTTGAGGTTTTTGCCAATAGTCTCATACAGGTCGAAAATGTCATCCGTTGTGATGCGGTCGCCATATGGTGGATTGGTGATGATGATAGCTTTGTCGCGTGGCTGTTCAAACTCATAGAAATCACGCTGTTCGATGCTCACAATATCCTTCACGCCAGCATTCTGCACATTGCCAGTTGCAATTTGTACGGCCTGTCGATTGATGTCATAGCCATATATCTTGTGGTCGAACTCGCGTTCTTGGCTGTCATCGTTGTAAATTCTGTCGAAAAGTTCAGCATCGAAGTCCTTCCACTTTTCGAAAGCATATTCTTTGCGGAATACGCCTGGATATACGTTCAATGCAATGAGAGCAGCTTCTATAGCGATAGTTCCAGAGCCGCAGAAGGGGTCGATAAGGTCACATTCTCCATCCCATCCGCTTAACAGAATGAGGCCTGCTGCCAGCACTTCGTTGATAGGAGCGGGAACATTTGCCGTTTTGTATCCTCTCTGATGCAGGCTCTCTCCCGAAGAGTCAAGCGAGATAGTAACAACATCTTCTGCAATGTGGATGTTGACGCGGATGTCAGGATTGCTGATGCCCACATTCGGACGGTCGCCAGTCTTGTCTCTCCAATAGTCGGCGATAGCATCCTTCACGCGGTAAGCTACAAACTTGGAATGACGGAAATTGTCGCTGAAAATCACGGAATCAACCAAGAACGTGCTGTTCACGTTCATGTATTGTTCCCAGTCAATGTTCTTGACCACTTCATACACTTCATCGGCATCCGTAGCCTTAAATTCTTTGATAGGCTTCAGGACTTTTACTGCTGTGCGTGTGCAGAAATTAGCTTTGTAAAGCATTTCCTGGTCGCCTGTGAAAGCCACCATTCTTCTGCCAATTTCAATATTATTGGCACCTAAGTTAATCAGTTCTTTTGCAAGTACTTCCTCTAGTCCCTGGAAAGTCTTTGCTATTATTTTGAATTCTTGCATATTATCTTTTCTGCGTTATATTTTCTCCTGCCTTCACGTCTTGTGTTACCCATACGTTGCCACCAATAATAGCACCTTTTCCGATGGTGATTCTTCCTAGAATTGAAGCATTCGAATAAACAATGACATCGTCTTCCAGAATAGGATGGCGTGGAATGCCTTTGATGGGGTTTCCTTTGTCATCAAGCGGGAAACTCTTCGCTCCCAGTGTAACACCCTGATACAGTTTCACGTTTTTGCCGATGATACAGGTTTCTCCAATCACAACACCTGTGCCATGGTCTATCGTGAAGTATTCTCCGATTTGTGCACCCGGATGGATGTCGATGCCCGTTTCCGAATGCCCCATTTCTGTCAGCATTCGTGGAATAAGCGGAACATTCATGTTCCATAGTTCGTGGGCAATGCGATATACCGTCAGCTCCTTGATGACCGGGTAGCAGCTGATGATTTCGCCGTAATTCTTTGCGGCAGGGTCACCGTTGAAAGCAGCCACGACATCCGTAGCAAGCACGCGCCGGAGTTCTGGCAATTTGCTGATAAACAGTTCTGCGTATAGTTCAGCCTGATGGCGTACTTCCATTTCCGAATGTGACAGGCAAGGTGACACAAATTCTGCCGATGGTATAATGTTCTCGTTCGTGTTTGAATACGACAGACCCGCCTGAATCTGAGTGACGAGTAATGAATAAAGTTGCTCGGTATCTACTCCCAAGTGATACTTCAGCGTATTGGTATCTATGCATGAACGACCATAATATCCAGGGAAGATGATTCCTCGTGCAAGGTCGACAATCTTTTGTAGCACTTCGCCAGAGGGTAGTGGCACTCCGTCCTTGTGCTCATGGTAGAGGTCTTTATATGACTCTGGCCGTGTAAGTTCGTCGACAGTCTTTGTCAAGGTGTTTGCAAACGTCCTTGTGCTCATTTTTTTGAGTTGAATAACATTTTGCTGCAAAGGTAATTATTTCATGGCAATTGACAATTGATAATTGATAATTTTTCTATCTGTTACGTGAATTGTTAATCGTGAATTGTCAATTATCAATTTTAATGCCTATCTTTGTGGCAGAAATCAAAAAACGTTCAAAAAGATGAAATTACTTTTGCTTGGTAGTGGCGGCAGAGAGCACGCCTTGGCTTGGAAGATAGCACAGAGCCAGAAGATAGAGAAACTTTTTATTGCGCCTGGCAATGCCGGTACAGTAGATGCAGGCGAAAATGTGCCCTTGAAGGCAGATGACTTTGTGGGAATTAAGGAGTTTGTGCTGGCCAATAGCATCGATATGGTTGTTGTTGGTCCTGAAGATCCTCTGGTGAAAGGCGTTTACGATTTCTTCAAGCAAGATGAAAGTCTGAAGGACATTCCCGTGATAGGTCCCAGCAAAGCTGGCGCCGTGCTGGAAGGCAGCAAAGACTTTGCCAAGAGTTTCATGCAGCGTCATGGCATCCCGACAGCAGCCTATCGCTCATTCAACGGTACCAACATCGAAGAAGGCATTGCTTTTCTCGAGACGCTTCAGCCACCCTACGTGCTGAAGGCCGATGGCCTTTGCGCTGGTAAGGGCGTTCTGATTCTGCCCACACTTGACGAGGCAAAGAAAGAGTTCCGTGGCATGCTCGATGGCATGTTTGGCGAGGCAAGTGCAACCGTTGTTGTTGAGGAGTTCCTTTCAGGTATCGAGTGCTCCGTGTTCGTGCTTACCGACGGAAAGAACTACAAGATTCTGCCAGAGGCAAAAGACTACAAGCGTATTGGCGAAGGCGACACCGGTTTGAACACCGGTGGTATGGGCAGCGTTTCTCCAGTGCCATTTGCCGATGCAGAGTGGATGAAGAAGGTAGAAGAGCGAATCGTGAAGCCAACAGTAGAAGGTCTTGCAGCCGATGGCATCGACTACAAGGGTTTCATCTTCCTCGGCTTGATTAAGGTTGACCGCGATTATGCCTATGCCAAGGCTGGCGACCCTGTTGTCATCGAGTACAATGTGCGTATGGGTGACCCAGAGACAGAAACCGTGATGTTGCGCATCAAGAGCGACCTTGTTGACCTGCTCGAAGGTGTGGCAGAAGGCAATCTCGACACCAAGACTCTTGAGTTCGACCCCCGTGCTGCTGTCTGCGTCATGATGGTCAGTGGCGGCTATCCTCAAGACTATCAGAAAGGATTCGAAATTACGGGTATAGAAGACGTAAAAGGCTCCGTTGTCTTCCATGCAGGTACCGCCCTCAAAGAAGGCAAGGTGGTCACAGCTGGTGGTCGTGTCATCGCAGTCAGCTCATACGGCGAGACACAGAACGAGGCACTCGTCAAGTCTTTCACCGAAGCAGGGAAAATCAAGTTCGAAGGTAAATACTTCCGTCGCGACATCGGGCAAGACTTGCTGAAATAGATTCAACATCGTTCATTTCAACAATTTTAGTTTAATGGGGGCAGGTATCTGTCCCCATTAAAAATTTAAATAAATGTCAGTTCGATATAAGAAGATACGTAATCGTTAACGTCTGAATAAAGGCTAAAGAACCCCAAAATCAACAAGCTCAATCTCATTCGAGCACTCTCAACATTCATTCCATTTTCAGCTCCAATCACAACCTCAAAAGGAATGAGAATCTCACCTTTGGCACACGTGAGAGTCTTACCTCTTTTGAGGTGCAACAGAATAACAACAGCAGCGATTACTACTAATAATGGTAATCGCTGCTGTTGTTACTATAAATGTTAAGACCTGTATTTTATCGGTTGCTTCCTCTACTTGTTGGACTGACTCTTTCTTTTTAAGCGTCATTCTACTATTGTGGCATTTGAGAAATCTATTGATGTCACTAATATTTTGCCATAAACAATAGTTACAGGAACACGATATGTAATATTACCTTTTTTGTTATATTTTGTTATATCTAATACGGCTACTATTGTGCCTTCCTTAGATTCACAACTAAAAATTTTACAATCAGCAATTTTACAGAATGGTTTAATCTTTTTTTTCAGATCCAATCGCCATGTTGAACTTAATCCTGTTGGATTAAAATATTTATCTACTTCTGTATTATAGCTAATACTTAGTGCGGATTTTTCCGATACCAAAAAGTCGCATATCGGCTGAATCTTTTTCTTCAATTCTTCTTGTGCAATACGTTCTTGCTTTAAACGGTATTCTTCAATTCCTGCTATAATAATCTCTTCTAACTTCTGTTTTGCTTCATCTGTAAAATAATAGTTTACGCCAGAAAAACTTATATTGTTAGTATTATACCAATAAGTGTATTCGATGTCATTAGTATCATACCAGCTAATGTATTCTGATTTCGTATAAACTTTGTCCGTATCTTTTATTAAACTTGCTTTTGCAATTAGCTCTTCAGTCGATATAACATTTACACGCTTTAAAACATAGTGGTGATCAATTTCTATATTCTCTAAGGAGCGGATTACGTCATGAACACCCAATCCTGGCTGCAGAAATTCATTAATTTCCAACTTCGTAAAATGTTCGTGAAGTTTAGCAAACCCTGTTTCACCTATCCATCCGCTCGAACGAGCCAAGTAAAAACCTTTCGCAATTAAATCCGAGTTTGACATTCTCCCTGCAATATAAGCGTTTATTAAGTTTTGTGCTGTTGAATCTGCTTTAATTGCTTTTCCAGTTTTAAGATACAAAGTATTTGTGTTAATGCTATTTTTATACACCGTACCATTTTCCGTTCCAGAGAATGTACCATCATCGTTAATATTAAAATTAATTTCTCCATCATTATAACTTACCAACTTATTATCTTTAATAGTAGCAGAGCATGTTATTGTTGCACTTCCCTTACCCAGAGTCTGAGCTAGAGTAGCCTCGGCTATAACCGATTGTGAAAACGTCAATGTTCCGGTAGGAAGGCCATTAGCAAAGTTTAACGTACCTTTATTCTTTATTGTTCCTATTTTCCCTGTTGTTATTACTTCTTCTACTGTAAAAACCCCGTCCAATTTTCCGTTAACATAATTACCTGAGGCGGTATATGTAAGAATACATTTTTGTCCCGCTTGAGCAGTAAAATCTTTTTTATAATTAATTTTAAATGGACCGTGTTTTATTTCGTTATCATCATCATCGTAATATATCGGTACATTGTACTTTATTGCTTCTCTGTAGTCGCTGAAATCTTCAAATTCAACATGCATTATATACTCTTCTTTTCCAGTTGCATTTTGAGCCAATATACACGTTGGGAAAAGTAACAAGCCACAAAATAAAAATCCAATAATTGTTCTCATATTCTAAAAAAATAATTGTTAATCGTTGGCGAAATTATTCCGCACTAAATTAATTTATTCTGTATCGTTTTTTAATGAAGGTGGTGTCAATGCCACGACCTTTAATACTTCGGGAACATTCTCTATGGCCTCCCAGCTGCTCATTCCGGGCATCCATGTCAATGTACTTTTATTTACCTTCTTTTGAGTAATAAGTTGCATCAGTTCGCTATCGTTGAGCGGACCGACAGAACTTCCGTCAATAGCCACATAATATGTCTTGGTAACCGCAGGATGCATAGGAGTTTGTGTGCCGGGAGTATACATTGATAGTATACTCTCGTTCATCACATTCACCATTTGTCGAGCAACACCCATGCCTAAACCAAACTCCACCAAACGGTCGAGTGAGAAAAAACTTTGATTGTCCATACGCTTTTATTTTATTATAATGTTGGAGGAGGTGGAGGAGGCACTGCGCCCGGTGTTGGAGGAGCAAACAATGTAGCCAACTCTGATTGATTCCCTGCCATATCCCATGCAGGCATTCCCTGCTTCCATACATACGTTTGCGGTGTCAGCTGGCCTGCTTGAGCCATCTGTTGCAACTGTTGTATGGTGAAAGGGCCGCTTTGTGCGCCACTCACAGAAACGTGGTACATTATATTGGGTATTGGAGGAGGAGTGTTGGCGGACTGTTGCATCTGCTGTCCCATATCGTTCATCATGTTTGCCATCTGTCTTCCCATAGCACCGCCCATCATCATGCCAGTCATCATGCCAGCAGGGTTCAAACTGTTTCCTCTGCCTCCATCTATAGTTCCCATCTTGCCTAGATTGTTTGCAGCAGACTGAAGCACAGAAGTTTGTTGGTCAAGCGCATGAGCACCTATATAGTTCGACTCGGTTTGGAGACGCTGGGCACGCTGAGCCTCTTCACGCTGTATGCGAAGTGTTTCTGCCATGTTGTCAGCATTGATACTTTGTGTGTCTGCCAAGTTTTTAAGATTGACAATGGTCTGACCTTCGATAGTCATTGTTTGTTGCTCTGCTGTTACCTTTCGTAATTCTCTCCAGCCTTCGCTTTCTTTGTCGGGTTCTATGGCTGAAATATCCACACTGCGGACATTAACTCCGAAGATTTCAGCTAAGTCTCTTACTAAATAAGTCTGTACCACATCACTTACCTCCATAATCTTGCGTTCCAGCTGAAGTACCGGAATCTGACAATCTGTAGGCACATTGGAAATGATTCCTTTTACTCTTTTGACTACGGTATCTTTTACTTGTGTCTTGAAACTGTCAATATCGAAGTTTATCATTCGGTGAAGCTTTATGAATGCTTCATAGTCTGTGATATTGAATGATATAGAACCACGGACAGCTACAGGAACACCGAAATCCAAGAAACGAGGGTCGTATACATCAAAGTAAGGCACCCCAAACTTTATCTGTACAATACCCGAAAGATTGATGAAGTAGATTTCTGCCTGGAAAGGAGAATTGCCACCCCAAGCCAAACCTACAAGGTTAGTCAGTATGGGAAAGTTTTTTGTCTCTATCTTTTTATCGTGAGGTCCAACGATAAAGTCTTGCATCTTTCCGTCGGCCTGTGGGTATACGAATACTGCTACTTCACCATCTTTTACACGTAGCGAACTGCCATAACGAATGGAATTTTCTTTCTTTGTAGAATTGGCTTCACCTGATGGACGCCATTTCCAAATCAAATACTCTTGTTCATCACAGCGGATAATATCCATTAAGCCGCCTTCTTTCTTATTACCAAAAAGTCCCATGTCAATAGTTGTTTATTATTCTTAATAATTTTTGTTTAGCTACAGTGTATGAGAAATCCTTCATGTAGTCCTCCCTGAAATCTCCATTATCTACATATTTCTCGAACCATAAGGATTTTTCATTTATAAATTTTTTAGCTTCCGATTTTTCTCCTTTCTTGCACAAACTGATAATAACATCTGTCATATATTGATAATAACAAGAAGCGTTTCCTACGTAAGTATCTCCTTCATAGTCTAAAGGATGATAGCCCCAAGCTTTATCGAATTGCTTGTGCTCAATGAGTTTTTCATAGATTAATTTCATGCATGTTTTCTCGTACTCTCCATGGCAATACATGCTAAAATTCATCTCGTATCTGCTACAATGTGAAGGACCCACATTTTCGTAAACGTATATAGCATTGTCCACATCATCATTTGCAATATATGCTTCAATCAAAGATTGGGCTCGAGAATATGATGGGGATTCACTTAGTATTTCTTTTGCTTTATCCAGATTCCCATTTGCCAATGCAACTTGGAATGTTTTTCGAGATGCTTCATCTTCGATTCTGCTTTCTTCTAGGTCAATGCAGACGTATGTAAAGAAAATGAAAGTTAATATGCTGACAATTATAACGACAGTTGCTGCTTGGTGTCCCCTAATCCAGCTTATAATTTTGCCTATATTTTGTTTTACCCGCATAGACTTGATGATTTTCTCTATTTCAGGATAATCATCGATGAATCGTTGTAACTGTTTGTCTCCTTCAAAAGCCGTTTTAGCCTTTTCAATACATTCTAGATATTTTTTCGAATACGCATTAGTGTATTGATTTTGCTCCCCCATCAAGCGTGGTTTCAAAGAGGTCAAGAATTCCAATAGGTCTGCTTTTGAAGTTGGAATGGGAAATGTCTCAATGATTTCAATTTTCTTTTCTACAGAATCTTCCTTTAACAACTTATCTGCAAGTTGCTTAGACGACAAGTTGGCATCGACATTTGTAAACTCAAATCCACACTCTTGACAGACACCCTTAAATGCAGGAACCATGGATCCGCAAGCAGGACACTTTCTCACGTCACCATATTTGTTGGATTTAGGTGCAGCTTCTTTTTTTACCTTTTCTAGTTCTGTTAAACGTGCTTCAAGCACCATCTCAAACTCGTCAAGGTCAATGCCTTGCTCCTGTGCATTTTTGAAAAGAATCTGCTTTTCCTTCTCTGTTAATTTCCCATCTGCTAATGCGGCATTGATGAGACATTCAATTCTCTCGTTATACATAATAATAGATAATTAAAGTTGTTTTTTTGTTATTTATCTTTTTTTCTCCTTTATTCGTTGCAAGAACAATAAGCGCATTTCTTCGTAGAGGTCGTTGCTTGTGTCCTTTGTGTGGGCATATAAGGCCTCTACAAAATCTCGGAAATGGAAATCATCTTTGTACTCTCTTTGTTTGAGGCAGAAATCGTAAACCGTACGATAAAAAATTTTCTGGTATTGGTCGCCCCTGACGTATTTTGTCAAATCAATATCATTGTAATTGGGAGTCAGCAAGCAGAATAACACTTCTCGGTTTTCTTCGTCGGCTTTGCTTGTTCCATATTTATAGTATTTCTCCAATTGGGTTCTATCTCCTTCGTCAGAATGGCGCTCGAAGATACGGCCATTGATATGTGATTTGATTTTATTCTCTATCACTATCAATTCATTTTCCGTTCGTATCAGGATGTCGATATTGTGTTCTTCTCTATGTATAGATACAATATCGCTAATCTCTCTTCCGTATAGCTCCTTTATAAAATTCTGAAATAAATCCGGGTAGCGATTGATGAAATAAGCAAAGGCATTGGAATACGCCAACTCATAGTGCTGTGTGCCACAGATGTCAAAATAGGTTATAGGACGAGGTACTGCGCACTCTTGTCCTACACCACCAACACAATCTTCTTCCCAAAGTAAAGGATTATCAATTGCCTCAGACAGTGAAGCATAATCCTTAGGAGTAGATATGTCAATATATTGTTTCAGTGAGGCACGTGCCTGCTTGTTTTCTGTCAAAAAAATGGTATTGTATTTTCCATTCTTGCTTTCTAAGAATGAGATGAACAGCTGCTTCTTTGGACGAACTACTTTTGCCGCTTCAAATGTGATGTACACATATTGATATTTGTTGCCGTCAAAAATTTTATTGAGCAAAGCTCCATCATAACGTATGTCGTTGTCTTCAATGTATTTTTCCTGAGTTTCCGCTGTCTGTTCGGGTATATACACATCGGTTATTCCTTCTGCCTTGCCCATTACTTCTAGCGACTTGCGACCATGTAAAGTGCGCACCAGTAAAACACATCCCACTTTACCGGCATGCCGTTTGTCAAATTTGCCATCGTATGAATTGATAATTTTGTTAATTTCACTGTGATATTTACCAAAATCTTCTGCTTTTGACTCAGTCACTGTAATAGTGAATTCATTATATCCTTTAAGTTCAAAATTTCCGTTCATTCCAAAAATT
>CAJGCU010000067.1 GCA_904501945.1 uncultured Bacteroidaceae bacterium | reverse complement strand
GAATCATCGTAATATTTGCGATACATATATTTCAATTCTACAAAAGTACGATTCTAATTCTTCACATTTTCCACAAGGAACTTCCAAATACAATTTCAATTCTACAAAAGTACGATTATAATAATTACCATTTGAGGGCAAGAAGTCAGCAAACAAAATTTCAATTCTACAAAAGTACGATTATAATTTGGATATTAAAGTTCAAACCTCTTATGGTATGTCGAATTTCAATTCTACAAAAGTACGATTATAATCCTGTCAAAAACAGTGGGGTGTTAATTGTATATCAACCAGATAATAGTGCAAAGATAATACTTTTTTGTGAGTTTTAATGTCGATGGATGATAATAAAAAAATGACGGAGAATCGACATCTGGTGTAAGCGATTAAAAATTAGAAATTTAATTAAACGATGAAAATTTGTAAAAGAAAGAAAAATCTCCGATTTGCTATCATCGACATCAAAAATTATAGGAAAATGTCAATAGAACTACGTTCCTTTCCAATCACTTCTTTGTCCATATACACGGCAGAAGGGTGCTTGAACAAAATGATGCTATCCTCCGTTTTGTCCATAAAATCATGTGCTTTTTGCAGCAGTTCCTTCAGTTTCACATCCGATATTTCTCCCTCAAACACCGAGTTCTGAATCCAATTCAGATATTTCCGGCAAAGTTTCAGCATTTTGCCTACACGCTTCTCGCCAAAATCATATACAAGAATCACATACATACCGTATTACCAATACATCTTAAAAGGTTTGTATTCTTCAATTCCAAGCAAATGCTTTGCCAGTTTATAACATTCCAACTTAATCAAATGCCGGAAACTCACTTTCCTTCCCAAGGATTTGTGTTGGAAAGTCTCTTCCATTTTGTCCTCTATGGCTCGCACAAAAACCTTCTTTCCTGTTTCGTTCAGCAGGCAGCGATTCAGTTTCCAGTCAAAATGCTTGCTCTGAATCTCCCTGCGGTTCAGCACACGGAAAATCACCCTGTCGATGATGATGGGCTTGAAAATTTCAGAGATGTCCAGACACAGCGAATAACGACGTTCGCCAGGTGTGTGCAGATAGCTGATGGTAGGGTTCAATTGTGTTTGATGGATGGCTCGCAAGCATTGGCTATAACACATCATGTTGCCAAACGAAATGAGTGCATTTACCTCATTTTGAGGTGGCTGTTTCGTCCTTTCACCCATCTCAAAGTCATTCAGAATTAAATTGAAAGCTTCGTAATATGATTTTCTAATTTGTCCCTCAATCCCCATCAGTTCATCAATCTCGGTTGTGTCAGGAATCTTCTTTGCCAAATCATTCATTATCTGAATGATGTCTTCCATATCTTTCCCTCTGCGGTTATAGTACATGAGATTGCGCACCATATTGTAGGCAGCCCCGTCAATAAATTTTTGAGCAATCGCCACCCGTTTCTTCTTGTTCTGATATGCAGCCGTTTGAGCCAAGAGCATACGTCCCGAAAGCAATGAATCACGTGGCATGAACGAACCTGTGTAGTTCTCATAATAGTCAAAGAAATGCACGCAGATGTCTTTCTGCCCCAGAAAGTTGAAAAGGGAACTATTAGCTTCCAATGAACCGAAACAATAAAATTCGCAGATGTCTTCCACTGGCAGATAACGAGGTTGTCCAGGGTGTTCCGTCCCGTCTTCGTCAATGGCAAAAGGCGTAAATTTCAAAGTGTTGTCCTTCCGCTCCATCATGCCTGGATTAAACAGATAAAAAGTCTTTTTCATTCTTCATCTGGTTCTGTTGTGAAACAAAAGTCATAATAGCTGCACGATTTGCAGATACGCTTCTTTTCGAGCGGGGGGCAAACGTCCGATTCGACAATGTCCACAATCTCGCCCTCCATACGTCTGATTTCCTCACGGTCATCATCTGTCAGCACCACAGGCATCGTCTTTCGCATGGTGGGATACTCCAGCAGACCTGTACATCCCTCGATGGCATTCCGCTCAAACACATAAATGTAGTATTTCACTTGCCATTCATGTGCCCGTTCCACTTTGTTCGACCGTTTGATTTCATGGATAACTCGTCGCTTCGCATCGAAGTAATCCACTTTGATGCCCTCAATCGCCACTTCTTCCATCCGTTCCGATCGCTGTGGATAACTGCTCTCGTGAATCAGTTTTCCGTCGTACACAGTATCGCTTGTGTGCTCCATGTTGATGCCGTTCGCAAACAGCCAAAGCTTCCTGTGGCATAGTTGGTAATAGTTGAAGTGGGTACCTGTTGGTGTCATCTCTTCAAAATTTATTTGTTGTCTTCTTCAAACGGCAATGCTCCCAAATATCTGTCAAAATCACTTTGGAACAATCGGTCCTGAATAATACGATATTTCTCAAACTCCGTCTCTGCATGTAGCACGGCCTCCTCATGGCTCACGCTACCGGCATCGTCCAGCAAAGGACGCTCGTCGCTGCTCAGATAAGCATCAATACGTTTCGCCCAATCCTCCATCGTCATGGGGATATGTCGTTTGGCACGACTCTCCGCAAATTCAAGCACTGCGGTCACGATACGTCCCATGTCCTCCAGTTCCATCTCCTTCAGATAGTTCTTGGCAATCGACACATCCGTCTTCACAATCTTTCCGTCAGGTGCATTCTCCCAAGTGGTCAGTCCCATGTGCTCCTTCTCGGCATCAGCCCGCTCCATGATAAGTTCTGCCGCCGTGTGTTGATGCACAGCATAATGCATTTTGTTTTGGATGCGTTTGAAGAACTGACGTGTGGTCGCAGCATCCTTGTTATAATCCATGCTGGTGGCATAAATGTCTGTCAGTTTCTGATAGAATCGCCGTTCCGACAGACGAATCTCCCGTATTTCCGCCAGTAGGTGCTCGAAGTAGTCTTCATTTAAGAATGTGCCGTTCTCCATCCGTTTCTTATCAAGCACATAACCACGGATGGCAAACTGGCGGAGCACGGCAGTAGCCCACTGCCGGAACTGGGTGGCACGGATGCTGTTCACGCGGTAGCCCACGCTGATGACAGCATCAAGGTTATAGTATTGCGTATTATATTGCTTACCGTCAGAAGCAGTTCGTCGGAATTTCCGACAAACTGCTTCCTTCACCAATTCACCTGTGGTGAATGCATTTTGCAAGTGTTCTGCTATTGTTGAGCGTCCCTTGTCAAATAATGCCGCTATGGCATCTTGGGTACACCAAATGGTCTCGTCGGCATACATTACTTCCACCCCCTGTTCCCTTGTCTCTGCTTGGAAGATGAGGAACTCAGCTGTACTGTTTCTTATTTCTTTTCGTGTAACCATATTTTAGTAGTATAATTTGCCGTCACGGGCATACAACGCCACCGATGCCCTTCCATTGGTGGTGTTGTGGATGATGATATTTGAAGGTTGGTTGGTCATTGGTTTTCAAAGTCAAATGCGTTCATTAACTGAATCAACTTCTTTTCTGCTTCAATTAGTGCATCGGCACTTTCATTTTCAGTTACGATGTAGCTAGCACATGGCAAAGTAATAAACACATCTGCTCCAGCATTCTCGTCAATAATTGGTTTTGCCATTGGTTTGGAACCTTCATCTATCAACTTGGCACGAATGGCACCAGACAGAGTATTAGCATTATTGCTGATGGCAACGGCAAGTGTCTCCATTAAGCTGAAAGTGCGAGCTTGATTTGAAGTGATACGCCAGTTGATGAGAGCCTTTGCCAAAGCAGGAATCACTTTATCGCGCTCTTCTTTGGGCAGAACAAGACATTCTCCAAATACATTTTTGCTTTTCACCCATCCTTTTTCTTCCAAATTGGCAATCATTTCTTTCGACAATTCAGGTTCATATTGGTTGGTGGAGACACAAAACAGAGTACGAAGGTCTATAGCAACATCGTAAACAAACAATCCTGTTGCTCTGTAATTATCTGGAATCCATTTCCTCAGCAGACTTCTATCAGAACCTGCTAATAAGGCTTCTATTTGTTCATCCGACAACTCATTTCCTTGTGGGTCGCGAACCTTGATTTTATGTGTTTCAGGTCTATCAGAACGGTCAAAAGTGATGTTTTCTTTTGATTTGGAAACCAAAAGAGGATGTAATGGATGCATGGATGAAATAGATAACGGACTCCTACGTTTAACCGTTCTTTCTTTTCCTTCTTTTACAGCACGCATCCAACCGCCTAAAAGTTGGTCTGGGTATGTAGGGTCACAGATTGATAGAACTTCACCTTCACCCAATTGTGTTTTCGTTTCTCCATTACTTGATTTAGTTTCTGTGACATTAAAAACAAAGGTGGTAGGTGCTGGTTCAACCCCTAATCCTTCAATGAGAGCCGATAAGATAGAGCGTTTTACTTGCTGACCGCTTGAATATGGCACCTGAAAGCCAAATTGTGGGTCATAATAACTCTTTTGACCATTTTCGACACAGAAAACAGCATTCTCAGCGTGTTTTAATCCACGCAAATAGATAAAATTATTTGTATTCATTTTGCTATGTATTTAGTTAAACTCAAATTGTAACGTTTATTGATTATTTTTATTACTCAATCCTGCATAGTGAAAGCGGATGAGTGTTAGATAATAAGGTACATTGTCAGTTGGCATCATGTGAATGATTTTAGCATTATCTTCAATTTTCTTGAATGATTCGATATCAGAGGCGATATCACTCAATGCCAGAAGGAATGCCTTTTTTGATGTAGAGGTCAAAATGTTTTTCACAAGATTACTTCTCTTTGTACTTAATTTTTTGTCTTTATTGACATACGCTTGCAACGTTTGTGCAAACTCGATGGACTTAGTCCATAATTCTTCATTGTTCAACATTGCTAATAACCAAATTTGATATGTGTGAAAATTTATTATTTGTTTCTCGTTGTATTTGGGAATTCTTATATCCTTTTCTTTATCTGGTGTCATGTATTGTTTTAGTCCTTTGGGCTGCATAGCCTCAATACCTATAACTCCTTTCTGACAGCATAGCTGGAATCCCTTTTCTGTTCCCCATAGGATTTCGGCTTTTTTACCTTCTTCCGTTCCGAAAAATTTGATGTAGAGTTGAAGAGGTTTCCTTATATGGTCAAGACTAAACGGAATAAAGCCAATGGTGGTGTTGGTCTGCCCAAAATTATAGACATAGCCCATCATTTGGGGATTTGTGAAATGTCTGGATATGGAAATTAGAATTTTAATCCATGATTGAGTTGCGACACTCAAAGCATCTTTAGTAGTTTCAAATGGTGTAAAACCTGCCATCGGCTGATCTTGACAAAAACTTTTTGTGTCATAGCGATGGGTTAGCCATTGTCCATTCCATGTATTGATTTGATACCCTTTCAATTGATTAATCTCCGTCAAGGCGCTTCTGTATAGCCTCCAGCCATCATACAGATCCAAAAGAATTTCTGCATGGAAAAAAAGTATAGATAGCCCACCTTGAAGTCCTACACCCAAACTGGAACCCAACCATGAAAGAAATATATCATCTTTCCCTGTCGGCATATTCATATTTGTAACCTGGCCCGAAGTGGTCGCAAATTCCTTTTCTTCTGAAGCTGGATAACCTAAAGCTATGCTGGCATCTGGCTCTCTGCAATCTTCTACTTTTTTGATGAAGTCTTGTAATTTCTCTTTTCTCTCATTTGATGTCAGTGTCTCCACCTTTTGTCCATTCTTCGTTTGTACAAAGGGAGAATTTTGTACCCATTGCAGATATTTATTGCTATCAAAAAACAAAGGATAATACACTTTGACAAAGAATGATTGGGCATCATATTGTGTGCCGTATTTCTTATTGTAAGCATCCAGAAATATTCTTCCAATAGTTGCTGTAATCATATTATCATTGATTTATAGAAATTCATATTTGGTGAAGTGTTCAGACTTTGCAAACTCCATCAGAAGTCCTTTTTCGCTATCATAAGATTTGTCAGGTACTATGAATGGTCTTGAACCCGAATTGATTTGTATTAATTGAGAATACGCAATGCTTTTGTAACTGACAGGTATTTCCAGCATCATGCGGTCAAGAGGATTTTTCAAGTATTCTTCTTTATCGCAATCTCTAATACAAATCGCCGAATTGATATCGAGCACTTCAAGCAAAGCGGATTTTGTATTGTGACACAATTCCCTAATCATCCATTTGCCATCAGTAAAGGCCACGCCCGAATAGTCGAGATTGATAAACTTAGCATTGGGATAGACCATGTCAATTAGATTCTGTAATGAAGACTCTTCAAGAAGACGATCATTTGGTAGCACTTCATAACTTTTTTGCAAAATATCGATGTCATATGGCAAGGCTTCACTTTTGTCTTTAGATGGTCGAATCACATATATGTCCTTATACTTCCCGATGGTTTCATTTGTGCGCTTCCGGTTGATGCGCCCAAAACGTTGAATCATGGCATCAATTGGAGCACACTCTGTTATCATTACATCAAAACTTATATCAAGGCTTACTTCAACGACCTGTGTTGCGATGACAATACATGCCTTTTGTGAATTATTGAAATCTTCCTTTAACAATTGTTCTAAACGAGAACGGTCTCCACGTTTGAATCGGCTATGAATCAACATCTTTTTGATTGTAGGGTGTTTTTCAGTAATGCTATAATATAGCAACTGCGCGCGTTTCACTTGATTGCAAACAATCAAAATCTTTTTGTTCTCTTCGACTGCATTTTCGATGATGTTGTTACAACAGTTGAAACTATCCACCTTATGTATAATGTGCCGATTGAATGTGTTGAGTATGTCATTGGAGAGCTTGACTTCATAAACCTCTGATTTTCCTCCCAGCAATTTCACTATTTTTTCATATAAAACACTCGGCATTGTAGCAGTTCCCACATGTATTCTGCAATTGATGGATTTGAGTATATCGATAATTTTCAAAACGATTGCCTGAGTTTCGCTCGCATAGGTGTGAATCTCGTCCAAAACCACATCACAGCCTTCCAAGTCAAGCAACATGGCTTCAAAACCTTTGATGCCGAAAACGATAGAAGCTATTTGATGAGGGGTTAGAATTTTCACGGAAGCTCCTAAATGATGTTGTAAAATACTTTCCTCAATGTTCTTGCCACGAACTTTTAGGTTTGAAGCAGCATGAAGAAGATATATTTGAGCATCTGTACCATTCAAATCACTCTTGATTCGGTCATACATCGCATTGATGGAAGCTTGAAATGGTAAAGTGTAAAAGACACGCCCTTTGCATCGGCGAAGCAAAAAATCGGTTTTTCCCGCACCCGTCGGTGCGGTAACTAACGTATGTTTTCTTTCGTCATTCGTGTTGACATACGATAATGGATATAAATGGTGTACTCGGTTATAGAAAGTCAAATTGGGCCGAATAAAGAGTTTGTCAAGCGATGCCTCGGTCTTCTCTTCCAATGCTGAAGCATAATGGTCGGCTGCCATTAAAAGCCCCTTCCATTTTGAAAAATTCAATGTCCGATTCTCACAGTATTCAACAACAAATTCATAATTGTTTTCAGCCTCTCTGCGACTAATAGAATGTGTCTCTATTCCACATTCATTGAGAATTGCCAGAGCAATAGGACTCCATTCTTCAAATTTGTAAGCATGTCGGGCAAAGCAATTCATGTTATCGTCCAAATCCAATATTCCTCTCTCGTTTATATCATTCAAAATGGATTTGTGGTGAGCCACAATCATGTCGATTATCGCTGAGCGCTCTACTTCTGGGAAAAGAGAAAGAAAAAGCAATGATGCTATCTCATGCCTAAACACAAATCCAGGTTGGTTAATATATCCACGTTTCAGAGTGCGCTGAAATAGAGGACTAACTTTCCCTACATCATGCAATATGGCACCTTTTCGAGCTAGTTCTTCATCTAATCCGACATGACGAGCGATAGCGATAGCAGCATTGGCTACGCCTTTTAGATGTCTGATAAGTGGCAAGCCTCCACTCTCTTCATGTTTGGCTAATATGTGGTTGTAACTTCTTGACATTGTTTACAATAATTTATTCCCATTATATTCAATCCATCCATACATGGGTTTGCCGTTGTCAAAACGATTATATCCGACAAGGAAAGATTGTTCAGATTTGCCAAAACGTAATTCAAATCCTTTAATTTTTTCAAACTCCTCTTCTGAAAGTTCCTGAATTTCTGGACTAGGCAACATTACATCTTCATTCCTGCATAAACAGATATGCTGTTGTGACGCAATTTCAGCATCTGCTTTTTCCTGGAATGCCAAATATAAAATGGGGTCTATCATTATACCACGAGTAATAGGAGTAAAGTGTATTTCCCCCTTTTTCCATGTTCCTCTTGTCCCCAAATTGGAGTTTGGGAGTTTTGTAATACCACGAGTTTGTGTTACCTCCTTTTGAGTATCAATGGCAGAGTAACGAAGCTTATGTCGTAGAATTTTGCATATTACACCATTATGCTCCAACAATTCAGGAAACAATTTCTTTTCGATTCCCTCAATGATAGAAGGAGTAAGAAACTGCTGACTGAATGTCTCGCCATCTCTAACGGCTGTCCATGGTTTTATAAAACCAAATTTTCCTTTATATATAACAATGTACATCATCTTATCATATTATGTTTATCCAATCATTCCGAATCCCATGCTCCCTTTTTCACCCAATCCGCTTTCGTAGGCGATGTGCAGGAGTTCTTCGGGGAGATCGAGTTTGAACTGATATCGGTAACCTCGCACACGGGTCTCGTTGGGGGTGCCTGCCTTGATGCGAACGAGAGCCGACTTGGGTTCGTTGAGCAGTTGGAGATGGCAGTGAGGAGTGCCGCTGAAGGGATGTCCGTGGATGGTGTTGTAGCGGTCGAGCAGACCTGTGAGGATGCCCAGTTCATAACGCGGGTCGGTGGGGGAAAGGTAGTCCATGTGACCCCGTTCGTTGCGGAGGGAGATGCAGACGGGGGAGAGGGTCCTGAATACCATGTCTGGATGGTAGTCAAGGGAAGGCATCACCTGAATCTCTCTGACCATAAACTGTATGCCTGAGATGTAATCTGACACTTGGAAGGTCTGTTGCTGAAACAATCCTTGAATGAATTGTTGGGTGCTCCGTTCGGGTAGGAAAGTGATGTAGAGCGTCACAAAGTCTGACTTGACGATGAGACGTTCCCGCTGCTTGTCAATTCCATACTGCGGTACGATTAGGTTGGAGAACGTGAACAATTTGAAACGCTTGCCATTTTGCTGGTAGCCGTTCTCATGCAGCCATGTGGAAAATGCAAGGTCGCTCTTTTCCAGGGTATGGTAGATGACACCTTGCAAAGGATACTGATAGTTGATGGGCAGTTCACGTCCCATCACTTCAGGCTGGATTTGTAGGGTTAGTTTGAATCTCATAGAATCGGTTTTGTAATATGATTTTTGCAAAGATAATGTTAACGCTGTTCCAAATCACGGTACATGGATTCTTTTTTTGATGTTTTTTGTTTTTTTAACAGTTTTGATAAATTTATAATTTGGATATGGTAAACAAAAGATTTTTATTCCTTTTAATATACGATATAAGTTTATGTGTGATGTGTTTTGAAATATAGCGTCTTCATGCAGTGTGTGTTATCTAGAAGGTTGTTGGTATTTAAATTCTTGCAAATTATATGACTATTGACTATTGATAATAGGCTTATCTAAAATTTTAACGTGAGTCCAACGAAACAACACTTTTTCTGTTTGCTGTGCCTATTTCTCATCATCGAAAGTCTTTTTTGCAAACCAAGAACAGACTCCTTACGCGCTCACCATGTACATAAGATTAAAAGCATGGTGTTTGAAATATCTTGTACACGGTGTTTGTAATATAGTGCTGGCGGTGAAGACTGAAATGAAGTTGGTTGATGCCAATGTGTGGTCTTTTGCTGTAGATAAAACAATGGCTGGGTGTTGTTCGTGATTTGTACGGAATTGCGGGCTATATTCAATTCTTATTGTGGATTTTCCTGTTTTGGGTACGGCTTTTGTGGGAAGTGTTACATTTTGTGAAGAAAATGTTACGTGGGTGCAAGTGTATGTGTGGGATTTGTTTTATCTTTGCAAGAAATTGTGGGGCGGGAAAGTTTTTAATTCCCTTGATGGTCTTAAAGTCTTTTTCTTCCTCTCCTCAAAAAGGAAAACCAAAACCTAAATAAAAAAACAATTAAAATCGTATGATGAAAAACGTGAAAAAAACAAAGTGTGCTGCCGTGTTGGCTGGTGCGCTGGCGCTGCTGCCGATGAGTGCTGCTGCGCAGAATCCGTTTGTTCAGACTTGGTACACATCTGACCCAGCTCCTATGGTGGTTGGTGACAGGATTTACGTGTACACTGGGCATGACGAGGATGGTGCTGACTTCTTCTGGATGCAGGAGTGGCGTGTGTACAGTTCGTCTGACATGGTGAACTGGACTGACCACGGTAGTCCGTTGGCTCTGGAGAGTTTCAGCTGGGCGGATGACCGTGCTTGGGCTGCTGAGTGTATTGAGCGTAACGGCAAGTTCTACTGGTATATCTGTGCGCATTCCCGTCTGTCGGGTGGTATGGCTATCGGTGTGGCTGTGGCTGACTCGCCTACAGGTCCTTTCCGCGACGCTATCGGCAAGCCGCTGTATGAGAATGGCAGCTGGGACCACATTGACCCAACTGTGATGATTGACGATGAGGGCCAGGCATGGATTTACTGGGGTAACCCTCGCATCTATTGCGCAAAGCTGAACGAGGACATGATCAGCATTGACGGCGAGGTGTTTAACATCGAAATGACAGAAGAAGGATTTGGCGCTCCAGACCCATCGAAGAGAGACCGAAGCAAGAAGTATAAAGATACCTATACTGAAGGACCATGGATTATGAAGAAACCTCAGATGGCTCAGCAGGGCAAGAAGGCGAAGAAGGGTGAGGAGACTCAGGGAGGATACTATCTGCTGTATGCAGCTGGCGGCGTTCCTGAACACATCGCTTATTCTGAGAGTCCAACTCCTACGGGTCCTTGGACTTACAAGGGCATCATCATGCCAGAGGGTGGTACATCATCGTTTACAAACCACTGCGGCTATGAGCGTTTCAAAGGTCATGACTACTTCTTCTACCACACTGGCAAGCTGCCGGGCGGCGGTGGCTTTGGCAGAAGTGCGGCTGTAGAGGAGTTCAAGTTTAACGAGGACGGAACGTTCCCAACGATTCTTCCAACCGACAAGGGTGTGGAGCCTGTGGATGTGTTGAATCCATACGAGCGCGTAGAGGCAGAGACCATGGCGTTCTCTAAGGGTGTGGACACTGACTGGAATGACAAGACAGGTGTGTATGTGAACCAGATTCATGATGGCGACTACATTAAGCTGCAGGCTGTAAACTTTGGCAAGAAAGTGCCTCGTACATTCACAGCTAGCGTGGCAAGCGCATTGCGTGGCGGCAGTTTCGACATCAGACTTGACAGCCTGAGAGGAGAGCTGCTGGGCCGCGTAGAAGTTCCTCACACTGGTGGCTGGGAACAGTGGCAGACAGTGGTGCTCGACTTGCAGAAATCTGTCGAGGGTGTGCATGACCTCTATTTCGTGTTTAAGGGACGCAAGGGCGTTCGCCTGATGAGTTTTGACTGGTGGAAGTTCCGTGGTATCGAGGAGTGCAATATGCCTATCTTCACAACGAAGTATACAGCTGACCCTTCTCCGCTGGCGGTAGGCGATACGCTGTTCCTCTATGTGTCTCATGATGCTCATCCTGAGGATATTCCTGATGAAAATGAGAGAAACTCGGCTGGATTCTTCATGTATGACTGGCTGCTTTACTCTACTACAGACATGGTGAACTGGACAGACCATGGCGCAGTGGCTTCGCTCCGTGACTTTGAGTGGCGCAGCCGTGATAATGGCGGATGGGCTATCCAGACTGTGGAAAGAAACGGCAAATACTATCTCTATGCTCCGCTGCACGGACATGGTATTGGTGTGCTGGTTGCTGACAGCCCTTACGGTCCATTCAAGGATCCGCTTGGCGAACCGCTGGTGTGGCAGCAGGAACACTGGGATGACATCGACCCAACGGTATTTATCGATGACGATGGACAGGCTTACATGTACTGGGGCAATCCTCAGACTTACTATGTGAAACTGAACGAGGATATGATTTCTACCAGTGGCGACATTCATGTGATGAGTCACAAGGATGGCGTTATGCGTCCAGTGAAGGAGGAGGGTGCTAAGATAAACCTCCGAGTGTCTTGGAACGAGAAGTCAAAGTGGGCAGTGCAGCACTATCAGGAAGGTCCTTGGTGCTACAAGCGTAATGGCAAATATTACATGGCGTTTGCCAGCACTTGCTGTCCTGAGGGTCTGGGTTATGCGATGAGCGACAGCCCAACAGGTCCTTGGACTGAAAAGGGTTACATCATGGCTCCAACGCAGCGTGACCGTGGCAACCACCCTGGCATCGTGGACTTCAAGGGAAGCACTTATGTGTTTGGACAAGACTATGACTTGATGCACCTCTACACCTGGGAGCATCACGAGCAGCGTTCTGTAAGTGCAGCAAAGATGACTTACAATGCTGACGGTACGATTCAGGAACTTCCTTACTGGCTTGACCAGAATCCGCTGGAGCAGTTGCATAGCCTGAACCCATACAAGCGTGTGGAGGCTGAGACTCTGGCTTGGGGCTGGGGCCTGAAAACTTGCAAGGTGGGCATCAAGAACACGGGTGTGGTGAAGGATATGCCTTACTCTACAGGCAAGGTGAACCAGTACATCACACATATCGACGAGGGTGAGTACATCCGCGTGAGAGGTGTGGACTTTGGCAGCGCAGGCGCGAAGAAGTTCATGGCAAGCGTGGCTTCAGAGGCTGGAAGCGGTCAGATTGAGTTGCGCATCGACGAGATTGAAGGCCAGGTGATTGGTACTGTGGACGTGAAGAAGACTGGCGGCGACGAGAAGTTCCGTACGGTTAGCGCGAAGGTGGAGAACGTGAAGGGCGTGCATGACTTGTATCTGCACTTCAAGGGCCTGAATGGCACGTTTAACTTCGATTGGTGGCAGTTCCAATAAATAGATGTAATGTATAGGACAAAATGAACCAGATGCTTGCGTTTGGTTCATTTTGTCCTATCTGATTATAGGATAGTGCCACGGATGTAAGGATGGAAGGACGTATCTTTGTGGCATCTATTTGCTTGGATAGAATGATTAACTTATAACAATTTGAGTATGAAAAGAATAATTTGCTCTTTTGTGGCATTGATGTTGCTTGCCGCTGGTGTGCAGGCGCAGAAAATGAAATCGCCTAATGGCTTGCTGTCGGTAGAGAAAGTGGGCAGCGGCTATGAGGTGAAGTATCAGGATAAGAAGGTGCTGGACTTGTCTTCTGTAGGTTTCGCTACGACGAAGAAGAACGAAGGTCTTGCTTTTCAGCGGATGGAGAAGGGCGGAAAGGTGAAGGCTGATTATCAGATGTTGGCTGGAAAGAGATTGCATTGTGTGAATGAGGCCAATGAGTATGTGCTTCATTACCAGTATGCTGACGGGTCTCCGATGCGTCTGGTAATGCGTCTTTACAACGATGGCTTGGCGTTCAGGTATGAACTGGAAGGCTTGTATGACGAGCGTGTGAAGGAAGAGCTGACGACGTATAGCATTGCGGATGGTGTTCGCCGTTGGTTCATGCAGTGGTCGGATGGTTACGAAGGTTTCTTCCCTTTGACGACAAGCGGAGAGGGGCGCAGCAAACATTGGGGCTATCCTGCGTTGCTGGAGCCTGCTGACGGTGTGTTTGCGCTGATTTCGGAGGCTAATATTGAGCGTGCGCAGAGTGCTTCGTCTCTGAAGAATGAACAGAAGTCTTCTGAATATAAGGTGTTCATGGACACGAATGAGGTTGCGCTCTATGGCGACTGGCACACTCCTTGGCGTGTGGTGATGATTGGTTCGTTGGCTGATGT
>CAJGCU010000066.1 GCA_904501945.1 uncultured Bacteroidaceae bacterium | reverse complement strand
CTTTATCGAAGGCGAAATCGAACGCGCTTTCCAGATTAAGGGCATCAAACCTGTGGAAGAACGCTGGAAGCAGCTGTTCCCTTCCTACTGGCGCGACGATCAGACTGGTGATTGGGAACTGGCGCTCTTCGAGGATTTCGCCATCTACCAATGCAAGTTCTGGGACTACAAACAGTGTGATGTGAACCCCAAGACAAGCGAGGCTGAGATTGTCATGCGTAACGGCAACGAAGAGCTGAAAGTTAAGGTTGGAAAAAACAAGAAGGGCAAGCGCACCATGCAGATAGGTCAGCAGAAGGTCGTTTACTCAATGATTACCAGCCGTTTCATGCCTGATTATCCCACCAAAGACACACGCACAGACTTTGTAGACAGCGGATACAAGACTGACACCATTACGGTAGCGGGATGGATTAAGGACATGCCAGAACAGTTCAAGCAGCAGAAAACCTTCGAGTTCGCTCACAACAGCTTTATCACAGGCGAAGAGCAGTCAGTTCATGCCGACTTAGACTCTTTGGGACGTTTCATAGCAAAGATTCCTGTTCAGAACAGTTCTGAATTCTTTTGCGACTGGAGCCGCTGCTTTGTCCGCACGATGTTTGAGCCAGGCAAAACCTACTTCATGCTCTACGACTTCAAGGAGGGTCGCCGTTACTTCATGGGCGAAGACGCACGACTCCAGAACGAGCTATTCAAGTATCCGCTTGACTGGGAATCTCTAAGAATGGAAAAGGGGGCAGACTTCGACCCGTACATCGCCTCAGCCGACAGCCTCATCAAGGCACAATATGCCTACATTGACGAGCTCTGCAAAGCACACCCAACGCTATCCACCCGTTTCCAGCAATACAGAAAAGGCAATACCCTCTGGCTGCAGGCACGTGATTTTGGGCAATCTCGTTTCAGAGGCAAGAATCATGAGCTCTCCGAAAATGCCAAAAAGTTTGCTTACGACACGTTCTGGACGAAGTTGGAAAAGCCCTATACGCTGCATCGAGAGTTGCATGATTTCCTTGAGGATTATCTGGATGACGCGACAAACAACCAAAGATATGCAATACGCATAACCATCCAAGACCAGAATATGGAGCTCTACGCGTCGAATGACGAGGAACTGGCGCTTCTCACTCGCTGGCAGAATTGGGCTTTGGAAACAACAGCCGCGATTGAAGCCGCCTCCACAACTGAGGAAAAGCAACGTATAGCCCAGGAACAAAATGCAGAAAACGCTGAACTGATAAAGGCTGTAAACAAGATTCTGGATGGTCCAAAAGCAAACAAAGTGATAAACGGGCAGTTCCTCGTGCAGCAACTGAAAGTCGGCAGACAAGTGCTTGATTCGCTCAACGCAGACCCACTCATCAAGGACATCTACCTTTCCAGCCAGGTTTATGATATGATAGACAACTGGCGCACCTCGCTGCTCCCCCAAATCCTTGACACGCTGAAGACCATGATAAGCAATCCCATGTGTCTGGAAAGGGTGGAAGCACTAAACGCCCGTTACCTCGCCATCGAGAACCGCGAGTTTGACAAACTGGTGCTCAAGTCATCAGAAGACCTTGCAGACCTGAGTGAGGGCGAAGCATTGCTGAAGAAAATCCTTGAACCCTACAAGGGCAAGTTCGTCCTGCTCGACATCTGGGGCACATGGTGCAGCCCCTGCAAGGAAGCCCTCTCCCACTCCACCGAGGAGTATGCCCGATTGAAGGACTACGACATCGAGTTCCTTTATCTTGCCAACAACAGTCCGCAAGAATCTTGGGAGAACGTCATCAAGGAGTATAACGTGAGCGGCGATAACGTAGCTCACTACAACCTGCCCGCAGAGCAGCAGGCAGCCATCGAGAGGCACCTTGACGTCCACAGTTTTCCCACGTATAAACTCTTCGACCGCGAAGGCAATCTGCTGGACATAGAGGTGGATGCGCGCCAGCTTGAAGAATTGGTTAGGCTGTTGGAACAACTGAAGTAAAAGCATGAAAGAAAAGCATTGAAAGAAAGAGCAGGCACGTCTGACGCCTGCTCTTTTTTTTGTCCCCAAATGCAACTCGCCAATACCGTCAATTTATACCTCAAAACAGGTGAGAGTCTCACCTATGGTAGGGGTCAGACTCTTACCTATGGTATAGGTGAGACTCTCACCTGTTTTGAGGCACAAAGCGCTGCGTTTTGGAAGAGGGTTTTCTGCGATACATGAAAGAAATTAAAAACAGATTTCACGACATGAAACACCCCAAAAACTTGGCACAACGCGGGAGCACCTCAACCAGACGCACCTCCCCTTCTTATTGAGAAAACAGCAGCAAAAACAGAAGGATATCATTTTTCCACGACAGAGAGAGAACTTTTTCAATTATTCTTCGTATCTTTGCGAGCAATACAAGAGCCAAACTGAAGAGAAATACGTAATGGTGAAGGTGGGTGTGATTCTGATTAACCAACAAAACGGATTATATGATATACAAATATTGCGGACATTCAGGCATACAGTTGCCAGTGTTGAGTCTCGGCTTGTGGCACAACTTCGGCAGTGTGGATGACTTTTCGGTCGCCACACAGATGGTGGTACAGGCTTTCGAGGCAGGCATCTGCCACTTCGATTTGGCAAACAACTATGGCCCCGTGCCAGGCTCGGCGGAGACGAACTTTGGAAGGATTCTGAAGAATCAGCTGGCAAGCCATCGCGATGAGATGTTCATCTCCTCAAAGGCAGGACACGACATGTGGCCAGGGGTGTATGGCGGCAACAGCAGCCGCAAGAACCTGATTGCCAGCTGCGACCAAAGTTTGAAACGGACAGGCCTGGAATACTTCGACATCTTCTACAGCCATCGCTATGATGGCGTGACACCTATCGAAGAGACCATGCAGGCACTCATAGACCTAGTGCGACAGGGAAAGGCGCTCTATGTGGGCATCTCGAAGTATCCGCCAGAACTGCAGCAGCAATGCTACGACATCTTGAAAGAAGCGCATGTGCCCTGCTTGCTCTCGCAGTACCGCTGTTCCATGTTTGACCCCAAAGCGAAGCAGAACAACTTCCAGATTGCCACCGACAATGGCAGCGGCATCATCTGTTTCTCTCCCTTGGCACAGGGACTGCTGACTGGCAAATACGACAACGGCATTCCCGAAGAAAGCCGTGCAGCCAAAAGCACGGGCTTCCTGCAGCAGAGCCAAGTAACCCCCGAGCGCGTAGAGGCGGTGAAGCAGCTCGCCCTTATCGCTAAAGAGCGCGGACAAAGCATTGCCCAGATGGCACTCGCCTGGGTGCTGGCCGACAAGCGTGTGACCAGCTGCATCATTGGCACTTCATCAGTGGCACAGCTGGAGAACAACCTTGAGACACTCAACAACCTTACTTTCAGCAATGACGAAATAGAGAGAATTAACCATATCATCAACAGCCCTATACTGCACTTCTGATGAAAAAGATTTTGTTTCTGATCTGTACCCTCTCTCTGCTGACAGCTATCTTCGCTTCTTGTAGCGACGAAGAGGCCAATCCCACCTTCTCTAAAAGAGAATATGTTTTCTGCCTTTTCGACGTACACCAATATGCCGAGCTGTTCAACGTGATGGGCAACTACGGACAGTTTGCCAGCATCAGAAAGCGAGTTGTGAACGGCGTGACCAAGTTCTCCATTGCCAACAGTTCCAGCGCTCACGACTACACGGTCGATGCGTTGAGCAAAGACTTTGGGCTAGGACTGGGAGGCCTCATCGTCGGAACTAACAACTACGGGGAAACGCTCTGCTACGACCTTGCCTGCCCCATCTGCGACCGTGCCAGCCGACGCCTCACGCTCACAGCTGGCGGCTATGCCCGATGCGCCAAATGCCTGGTCACCTACGACATGAACAACTACGGCGCCATCTACAAGATTCCCCAAGACACCACACTCAACAAACCCCGCGGACTCTATCGTTACCGCGTCAACTACAACGGACAGATACTCAATGCCTACAACTGACCTGAAAGACAAAACCGCCAAAGGCATCCTCTGGGGAGCACTGAACAACAGCGCCATGCAAGTGCTCAATGCAGCATTCGGCATCGTGCTGGCACGTCAGCTCAACCAAGCCGACTATGGACTCATCGGCATGCTCACCATCTTCACGCTCATTGCAAATTCATTGCAAGACAGCGGATTTGTTACCGCACTGACCAACAAGCGCAATGCCACTCACCACGACTATAATGCTGTCTTCTGGTTCAACATCGGCACAAGCTTCTGCCTTTATATTCTCTTTTTTTTCTGCGCACCATACATCGCACAATTCTTCGAAGAACCCATCCTCACCGACCTTTCACGCTATTACTTTATAGGATTCATCATCGCCTCTTTCAGCATCGTACCGCGCGCCATTCTGTTCCGCCAAATCAAGCAGCGCGAACTCGCCATCATGGGACTTACGGCTATGATCATCTCTGGCATTACAGGCATCCTTATGGCATATAACGGCATGGCGTATTGGGGACTCGCAACCCAGACGCTCATCTTCAACTTCATTATCAGCATACTCAGCTGGACACTGTCAGGCTGGCGCCCCACCTTCTCTCTTTCCGAATGGAGAAAATCGCCCAGCGCATGGATAGCTCCCATACGGGAAATGTTCCCCTTTTCCTCCAAGATGCTCATCACCAACATCTTCAACCAAGTCAACAATAACATATTCTCCCTTGTACTGGGAAAGCTCTACACCAAAGTTGAAGTAGGTACTTACACCCAAGCCAACAAGTGGAACACCATGGGCGCCTCCACCATCACAGGCATCGTGCAAGGTGTTGCACAGCCCACCTTCGTGGCAGTAGGAGACGACCCCGAGCGTCTTCGCCGCGCTTTCTCCAAGATGCTCCGCTTCACCAGCTTCATCACATTCCCCGTCATGTTCGGCCTCGCCCTTGTTGCCCCCGAATTCATCGTTGTGCTCATCGGTGACAAGTGGCTTCCTTCCGCCCATCTCATGCAAATCCTCTGTATCGGCGGTGCCTTTCTGCCCATAGCCACCCTCTATTTCAACCTCATCATTTCATGCGGAAAGTCCAACATCTATATGGGGAACATCATCGCCCAAGGTTGCGCCATCCTTGGCTTTATCCTCATCGTCCATGCCTTTGGCGGTGACATTACCCACATGGTTATCGCCTATGCAGCCATCGTCATCCTCTGGACAGGCATCTGGCACCGGTTCCTCTATCAGGAAATCCGCTATCCCCTTCTGTCGGCACTGAAAGACATGCTCCCCTTCCTGCTCATCGCAGCAACCACCATGGTCGCCACATTTTTTGCCACCCGCTGGATAGACAGCCTCCTCTGGCTGCTCCTCATCCGCATACTCCTTGCCGCCGCCATCTATCTCGGTACCCTGTGGCTCTGCGGAGCCCAAATACTCAGAGAAAGCCTCGGCTACCTCCTCAAGAAAAAGCAACCTTAGCCCCCCCACACACATAACACATAAACACGATTATGGCAACAAAAGAACGAATCATCTTTCTCGACTGGCTCAGAGTCATTGCTTGTCTGCTGGTCATTATCGTACACGCATCTGAAACTTTCTACGGTCCAGAAGGCAATCTCATCCTGTCGCAAGACCATCGTCTCTGGATTGGTATCTGGGACGGCCTTTCACGCATTTCTGTCCCGCTTTTCATGATTTGCTCCGCCTATCTGCTGCTGCCACTCGACGAGGGCAAAAGCTGGAGCGACTTCTTCAAACGGCGTTTCCTCAGAACTGTTCCGCCTATGTTCTGCTTTATGGTGCTTTATTGCCTCATCCCACCACTATTTGGTCTCATCACATGGGAAGAAGCACTAAAGATGCTTGTCTATACCCCCATGAACTTCCCTACCACAGCAGTACACTTGTGGTTCATGTACCCCCTTTTAGGTATGTATATGCTCATCCCCATCCTCTCACCGTGGCTACGGACTGCCACTGCACGCCAAGAACGTTTCTTCATCGCAATCTGGCTGGCGAGCACCTGCTTGCCTTACATCAATCGTTGGGTTGGTGAAGTGTGGGGACAATGCTGGTGGAATCAATACGATATGCTGTTCAGTTTCTCAGGTTATCCTGGTTATCTAATACTTGCCCACTACATCAAGAAGCACCTCCATTGGGAACGTTCACGCCGCCTCGCCATCGGTTTCATCACCCTTTTCGTCGGATGGCTTGCAACATTCCTTTCATTCTATCTGCAAGCAATCCCAGGAACAGCAGCATCCTTTATTGACATCGAAATTGGCTGGTGCTTCTGTACGCTAAACTGTGTCATCTTCACGTTCGGAGCATTCCTGCTCTTTACCTGTATCGAACATCCCTGCCAACTCTACCCTATCGTTCGGGACATATCCAAACACAGTTACGGCATGTACCTCATGCACATGCTTTGGCTTACTTTATGGAGCAGTTTGCTCACCCCACTTATGCACATCTCTTTGGCCATCCCTGCAATGGCTATATGCACTTACATCTGCAGCTACCTGACCACTAAACTTTTGTCATGCATACCCGATTCCAAATGGCTGTTGGGCTAACTAACCCTTTCTCTGACTCTCACACAAACATGCATCATATAAAAAACACCGCCTACGAATTCCGCAGACGGTGTTTTTCATCATGATACACACACAGTAAAAGAGTAGAAGAACCGCTGTTACTTTCTTAAAATTAGAGCAATAGCTCAAATTACGATTGTCTTCAATCGTAATTTTACAACTTACAATCCCTTAATAGTAACAGCAACAGACTTCAAATCAGCAGGATTGCTTGAAGAACCCACCATGACATTGTAGGTTCCTGCACTTACACGCATAGTGCCTGTACCAGCATCCCACCACTCAAAACTATTGCGAGGAAGCGGAATACGCGCTTTCACAGTCTTTCCTGCTGGCACTACGACGCGCTTGTAGGCACGAAGTGTTGCTCTTGGGCCACCAGCGTCTCCCTGCTTGTTGAGATACACCTGCACCAATTCCTCCACAGGACGACTGCCTGTATTAGTGAGGCTGACACGAACCTCGTTTTTCTTGTAAGTAGGTGCATCATAACGTACTGTAGTGTAGCTGAGACCGTAGCCAAAATACCACAGAGGCGCTTCCTGCATATACCGATAGGTACGTCCTTTCATTTCATAGCTTTCATAATCAGGCAATTGATCTGTACTACGATAGAACGTAATAGGCAGTTTCCCTGTCGGTTCGCAATCACCGTAAAGAATATCAGCCAAAGCCTCGCCGCCTGCTTCACCGCCATACCATGCCTGTACAATGGCATCACAAGTCTCTGTCTCAGGAACTAATGCCACTGCACTACCAGAACAGTTGATAAAAACAAGCTTCTTTCCAGCTTCATGCAGCAATTTCAGCATATCGCGCTGAATCTGCGGCAACTCAATGCTTGTGCGGTCGCCGCCTCTGAATCCAGGAAGAGTGACACGCATTTCTTCTCCTTCCACTCGTGGAGAAATACCACCTACGAACACTACCACATCGGCATCTTTCACGCAGTTGAGAACATCCTCTGCTGATGCGCTGGCTGCATCATCTGTCTTAACTTGCAAGGCTGCGTCATGACCATAGTCCATAGCAGGTCCATCATCGTTTCTCTGCTGTGCACGAGGGGCTCTCTGCACAAGTTCACAACCTTTCATATAACCTATTACGTTGCCTTTTTTCTGAATGCCTTCAAGGATTGTCTCCGTGTGGCGAGGGAATCCGTTATAGTTACCCCACATCATCACTGAGTCATTAGCATTAGGACCGATGACTGCAACTTTTGTATCTTTTGCCAAAGGCAAGATATTCTGCTTGTTCTGCAGCAGCACAATACTCTTTCGAGCTGCCTCAAGCGCAATTTGATGATGCTCATCACTTGCAATAACTTCAGGACCAATCTTTTGCCATGGTACAAGTTCTTCGCTATCGAAATCACCCAATTCAAAACGTGCCTTCAGCAATCGAAGTACACTCTCATTGATTTTTTCTTCCGTGATTTTTCCCTGTTCAATCGCATCGGTCAAACTATGGAATGTGCCTCCGCATTCTACATCCGTACCAGCGATAACAGCTGTCGCTATAGCAGATTCTTTGGTGTCTGAGGTCCCATGATTACTCTTTTTCCAGAAATCATCAACAGCCCAGCAGTCGCTTGCCACAAGTCCTTTGAAGCCCCATTCCTTGCGCAAAATGTCAGTGAGCAAACGTGAACTTCCGCAACAAGGTTCACCATCAAAACGATGGTAAGCGCACATCACTTCCTGCACATCACCTTCCTGCACCAAAGCCTTGAATGCAGGCAGATAAGTCTCCCACAAGTCACGTTCTGGAAGGTTTTCAAGATTAAATTGATGGCGATTCCATTCTGGTCCACTGTGAACAGCAAAGTGCTTAGCACATGCGAGCAGTTTTCTGTATTGCCCATTACGTCCATACTCTATCTGTTCATCACCTTGAGCACCCTGCAATCCGCGTACAACGGCGAGTCCCATTCGAGTAGTGAGATAAGGATCTTCGCCATAGGTTTCCTGTCCGCGTCCCCAACGAGGGTCACGGAAGATATTGATGTTAGGCGTCCAGAAAGACAAACTCTGATAACGTCCAATACGTCCGCTTTTTCTGGCAATATTGCTTTTTGCTCGCGCCTCGTCACTGGCTGCAGTGAAAGCTCGCTGCACTAAAGCGTCATCCCATGTGGCTGCAAGTCCCATAGTGATGGGGAAAACTGTCGCAGTTCCATTTCTGCCCACACCGTGCAAGGCTTCATTCCACCAGTTGAATGCGGGAATACCCAATCGTTCGATAGCAGGAGATGTGTGTTCCATCAGCCGCGTCTTCTCCTCCAATGTAAGTCGGCTTAACAAGTCTTTTGCTCTTGCTTCTGCAGAGAGAGTGGGATCCTTGTAAGGCTGGGCAAAAGTACTAAATACAGTTGCACAACAACAAACGAGAGTCAGAATTTTTTTTACCATAATTTTGATTCCTTTTTTTGAGTTTGTGTTCATAAATTATATTATGTTTTTCTTGTGTACCTAATGCAAAGATACAATAAAATCTCAACTTTATTGTTGTCTGACTCTTTTTTTTGACTTTTCTTTTTGAAAACAACCATAAAATCAGTATCGTGCACTTCTATTTACAGGCATTTCCCACACAGATATTGAATTTATCTCTGAGGAATTTCGATTGTTTGGTGTTTTCTCTGCCTGAAACGGAAAAAAAATCAGCTTTTGTGTACTTATTCGTTTTTTTAGTGTATCTTTGTACCCTAATACTACATTAAACTTTAAAAACATTTACAATATGGCTCAAATACCTGAATTCAAGTATGCTCCTATGTTCCAGATGGGCAAGGACGATACGGAATATTACCTGCTGACAAAGGAAGGTGTCAGCATCGGCGAGTTTGAAGGAAACCCTATTTTGAAGGTTACCCCAGAAGCGCTGACTCAGATGGCTAACGCTGCATTCCGCGACGTCAGTTTCCTGCTCCGCCGCAGCCACAACCTGCAAGTGGCTAAAATCCTCCGCGACCCAGAGGCTTCTGACAATGACAAATATGTTGCGCTGACATTCCTGCGCAATGCAGAGGTATCGGCGAAGGGGCAGCTTCCACTCTGTCAGGACACAGGAACAGCCATCATCCATGGCGAGAAGGGACAGCACGTATGGACTGGATTCTGCGACGAAGAAGCTCTCTCCAAGGGCGTGTACAAGACTTACACAGAGGAGAATCTGCGCTACTCGCAGAATGCTCCGCTCGACATGTATAACGAGGTGAACACAAAGTGCAACCTGCCTGCCCAGATTGACATCGAAGCAACAGAGGGCATGGAATACAAGTTCCTGATGGTGACGAAGGGCGGTGGCTCTGCCAACAAGACCTACCTCTATCAGGAAACAAAGGCACGCATCCAGAACCCTGGCACGCTCATCCCGTTCCTTGTAGAGAAGATGAAGAGCCTTGGCACAGCGGCTTGCCCTCCTTATCATATTGCTATTGTGATTGGCGGCACATCGGCAGAGAAGAACCTTCTGACCGTGAAACTCGCCTCTACTCATTTCTATGATTCGCTGCCAACAACTGGCGACGAAACAGGCCGCGCTTTCCGCGACATCGAACTGGAGAAGCAGCTCCTTCAAGAAGCATACAAGATAGGTCTCGGCGCACAGTTCGGCGGAAAGTATATGGCGCACGATGTGCGTGTCATCCGCTTACCACGTCACGGTGCCTCATGCCCTATCGGTCTTGGAGTATCTTGCTCTGCAGACCGCAACATCAAGGCAAAAATCAACAAAGACGGTATCTGGATTGAGAAAATGGATGACAAACCTTACGAGCTCATCCCCGAAGAACTGCGCAACGCTGGCGAAGGCGATGTGGTAAAGGTCGACCTTAACCGGCCAATGGACGAGGTGTGCCAGCAACTCTCGCAGTACCCTGTCAGCACACGTCTTTCACTCAACGGAACCATCATCGTGGGACGCGACATTGCACACGCTAAGATCAAGGCACGTCTTGATGCTGGTGAGCCAATGCCTGACTACCTGAAAAATCATCCCATCTACTATGCTGGACCAGCCAAGACCCCTGCAGGAATGGCATGCGGATCCATGGGCCCAACTACTGCCGGCCGAATGGACCCATACGTTTATGAGTTCCAGGATCATGGCGGCTCACGCATCATGCTTGCGAAGGGCAACCGCTCTATCGACGTGACCAATGCATGCAAAGACCACAAGGGTTTCTACCTTGGATCAATCGGAGGCCCTGCTGCCATCCTTGCACAGAACAACATCAAGAGCATTGAATGTGTCGAGTATCCAGAGTTGGGCATGGAAGCAATCTGGAAGATTGAGGTCGAAGACTTCCCTGCATTCATTCTCGTTGACGACAAGGGCAATGACTTCTTCAAGCAGTTGAAGCCATGCGAAGGATGTAAAATTCTTGACTAACCCCATTCATTTGACCAACAAGATGCGCTGGTTTGAACCTAACCTACAGAAATTACTGACTGAAGCAGGTGCGGAAGGCCTGCGCATCAATCATATTGTTCGGAACATCTGCAACATGGAACCACAGCTCTTTGGCGAGCGGCATCCTTATGCTGAAACCTGGAAAGAAATCTACTGGTTTCTGCGCCGCGAAAGCAAAAAGCCCCTATCACCCTATCAATATGCGTTAGACAAGAAAACCGGTAAGGTAAAACGTGGGCACTTCGCCTTCAACCTGGGAAAAGTTGCAGATGAGCCACAAATGAGAATTGAATTTTGAAGTTAGTAAATTGGTGGATTAGTGGAAAACCCAACCAAACAACTAAAAAAACAATACAACTAAATACCCCAATAAAATGGAAGACGTAAAAAAATATTTGGAAGACGCTGAAGAGAAGATGGAATTCGCAGCACTCCACCTTGAAGAAGCACTGAGCCGCATCCGTGCAGGCCGTGCCAACGTACATATCTTAGACGAAATCCGCGTGGACTCTTACGGCAGCATGGTTCCGCTCAGCAACGTAGCATCGCTCAACACGCCTGATGCACGTTCTATTACCATCAAGCCTTGGGAAAAATCCATGCTCCGCGTCATCGAAAAAGCCATCATCGACTCATCTGTAGGCATTATGCCCGAAAACAACGGCGAAATCATCCGTCTTGGCATACCACCACTTACAGAAGAGCGCCGTCGCGACCTCACAAAGCAGTGTTCAAAAGAAGCTGAGACTGCCAAAGTGAGCGTTCGCAACGCCCGTCGCGATGCCATCGACAAACTCAAGAAGTCTGTCAAGAATGGCACTCCAGAAGACGTGGAAAAGGATTACGAAGAAAAAGTTCAGAAGGTTCACGACAAGTACATCAAGAAAATTGATGAGATGCTTGACGCCAAGAACAAAGAAATCATGACAGTCTAATGCACGGACTTGTCATTCGAAATACAGGTTATAGCTACACCGTTAAATCTGATACGGGAGAGGTCTTTGACTGCAAGGTCAAAGGCAACTTCCGTATTCGTGGCATACGCACCACCAACCCTGTAGCTATCGGTGACAAAGTCACATTTGTTCCACAAGACGTGGATGGCGATCTCGAGCAAGCCAAACAAGGACTGATTACAGAGCTGGACGAGCGAAAAAACTATATCATCCGCAAATCCACCAACCTCTCCAAACAGTCACACATCATTGCCGCCAACATTGATGCCTGCTTCCTCATCGTCACCATCAAGCAGCCAGAAACACCCCTCCAGTTCATAGACCGCTTTCTGGCAAGTGCCGAAGCCTACCGCATACCAGTCATACTGGTCTTCAACAAGATAGATATTATCGACGACGAATGGAAAGAGTATCTTGACGGAGTCATCAATCTTTATGAAACTGTAGGCTATCCCTGCCGACGCATCTCTGCAACCACAGGAGAAGGAGTTGAAGCTCTGCGCACTGAACTGAACGGGAAAATCACCCTTCTATCAGGCAATAGCGGCGTAGGCAAATCTACCCTCATCAACACCCTATTCCCCCACCTCAACCTCCGCACCAACGAAATCAGCGATGCCTACGAGACAGGCAAGCACACCACCACCTTCTCCGAGATGTTTGAAGTGGGCAACGAAGGAGGCTACATCATCGACACCCCCGGCATCAAGGGATTCGGCACATTCGACATGAAACGTGAAGAAGTCGGACATTACTTCAAAGAGATTTTTCAATTTTCAGAAGATTGCCGCTTCAACAACTGCACTCACACCCACGAGCCACATTGCGCTGTACGTGAAGCCGTTGAGCGCCACGACATAGCTGAAAGCCGGTACAATTCTTACCTATCCATGCTTGAAGATGAAAAAGAAGACAAATACCGTGCTGCATATTAGAACGAGAAACAATAAAATTATATGCTTTCTCGTTTTAAGTTTTTCATTCCTCTTATCCTATGCTCAAAGCTATGAAGAATGTTTTGAGCAGGGACTTACAGCAGCACGTGCTCAGCAGCATGAACAAGCTATTAGCCACTTTCAACAGGCGCTCAAACTTTCGCCCGACAACATCCGCAATGCCCTCATCCATGCAAACATCGCCCATGTTCTCCTCGCCAAAGGAGAGCAGATGAAAGCACTTGAGAGCTATGACCTCGCACTCGGCATTGCCCCCCTCAACATCCCAATCCTACAAGCACGTGCCAACCTGTACCTCACACTCGGGAATCACGGCAAAGCACTGCTCGATTACACAAAAATTATCGATCTCGACCCCAAAAACAACGATGCACTTCTTCAGCGCGCCTACATCTACCAGCAACGACGAGATTATCACAGTGCACAAGCCGACTACGAACGGCTGCTCCATCTCGACCCCAATCACTATGCTGCACAATTAGGCATGGCCATTCTTCTCCAGCACACCCAGAAGCCTCAGGAAGCAATTCGCCGCCTCACCCTACTCATAGACAAGCACCCCGAAAAAGCCGAACTTTATTCTGTACGAGCAGAAATAGAAGCAGAAGAACAAATGCCTGAACTTGCCATCATGGATCTTGACAAAGCAATCTCTCTTGAACCCAACAACACCAATCTGCTTCTCACACGCGCATACATACATTTAAAAGAAGGCAACAAGCGGCTCGCCAAACAAGACTTCGAGCGCGCCATCCAGCTTGGCATACCTCGCGGACAGCTCAAAGAAGAGCTGAAGCAATGCAGATAGCACAAAAAAGAAGCCTCCGAAGAGACTTCTTTACTTTCTGTAGCTATCAGCACTATTTCCCTATAAAGCCTTTTGCCTGCAGCCAAAGGACAAACTGCCGGCTCCACGACTCGGTTGTCGTCTCTCCCGTTTCCTCCATCAGCACATAAGGTCCCCTGCCATCTCCATACACATGCAGCTCGGCATTGCCGCCAGCCTTCTTCCATTCCAGGAAAAGCGCCAGCGAGCCAGCAGCCACATTGG
>CAJGCU010000065.1 GCA_904501945.1 uncultured Bacteroidaceae bacterium | reverse complement strand
CGGCAAAAGGCAGCCCAATAGCGCCAGCAGCAGTAAAATCGGGGGGGGTGTCAAGGGATGGGGATTGCAAAATCAGCCTTCTATCACCCGTTCCGCTGAGGGACAGCTGCGCAGGAGCGTCGGCAAGGGAAGGCTTGAGATATCTCTCTGAGAGGGGTGACGGATGGGCTCAATGGCCATTTCTGCAACAGGGGGGTGACACATAAGAGCTGATTGAAAAAGGTGAGGAAAAGCAGCGGGGAAAACAGATTGAAAAAGGTGAGGAAAAGCAGTAAAAAAGCCGAGAAAAACTTGCTGAAAAACTTGCGTAATTCGACAATTTTTCATACCTTTGCATATGAAAAAACGTACCCCAAACGAGATGCTTTTCTGTGAAGAAGTGGCATCATCTCCACACAGCCCACACATGATAAAACACCCATACGCACGCGAGGCACACGCACACCCATAGAACCACACACCATAACCACACACCATACGCACGCGAGGCACACACGGCATATCATACACACCTTACGCACGCGTTTCTGCCCAGCCCCAAAGGATGAGAAGCGGAGCGTCCCTGAAGCGGCTCAGTCGTCCCTGCTGCCGAAAGGTGCGTTTCTGCAATGAAGACGAGAAGCGAGGAGTACAGAAACAGCGCATCGTCCCTGCCTTGACCGGCGAAGCGGGTTTCTTTCCCCCTGCCGCCTGTTTCAGCCAACGCGACGAAGAATGCCTCACTCGTGGTGATATGGCTCTCCCCTCATGATGGTCATGGCCCGATAGAGCTGCTCGACAAAGATGAGTCGTATCATCTGGTGGGAGAAGGTCATCTTGGAGAGCGACAGCTTCTCGCTGGCTTTGGCATACACGTCGGGCGAAAAGCCGTAGGGCCCTCCGATGATGAAGACGAGGCGCTTGCTAACGGTCTGCATCTTCTGCTCCATGTACCTGGAGAATTCGATGCTGCGCAATTCCCTGCCGTGCTCGTCGAGAAGGACCACATGGTCGCCTGGCTGGAGCTGCTTGAGGATGAGTTCGCCTTCCTGCTGCTTCTGCTGTTCGGCCGACAGGTTCTTGGTGTTCTTCAGCTCTGGGATGGTTGCGATGTCGAAGCTGATATAGTGCTTGAGACGGGATGAGTAGTCGTCTATCAGTTCGACGAAGTGCTTATTGACAGTCTTTCCGACTAAGAGAAGTGTTATTTTCATGCAATCTGATTGTGTGTTTTATCGTGCCACGTTCTTGACCCCTTTCACTGTGGCAATCTTCTTTATCATCTGCGTGAGCTGATTCTGGTCGCTGATCATGACGGTGAGCGTGCCCGAGAAGAGTCCGTCTTCTGACGACTGTATTGAAATGCTTCTGAGCACGACGTTTTTCTCCTTGTTGATGATGGACGTGATGTTGTTGACAATGCCGATGTCGTCATTTCCTATCACATGGAGCGTGACAGGATATTGCCTGGTTCCCTTCCCTGCCCAGCGAGCGCGGAGAACACGGTAGCCCATCCTCTCTTTCAGGAGCTGCGCATTGGGACAGTCGATTCGATGAACCTTGATGCCTCTGTTGACGGTGACAAAGCCGAACACGTCGTCGCCATAGATGGGGTTGCAGCATTTGGCAAGGCTGTAGTCGACGCCTTTCAGGTTGTTGTCGAGCACGAGCACGTCCATGGCGTCTTTCACGTGCTCTTCAGGGAGCGTGGAGACAAATGTGTCGGCGCTGCGCTGCTCGGCAGAATATGCGGCAGGGTTGTTCTCCCTTTCCTCCATTGCCTGGTAGTGCTCTATCACGCTATTCACATCGAGGATGCCTTCCGCTATGGCCTTGTAGAACTCCAGCACGTGCTTGTATCCCAGCTTCTTGATGAGGCGCATCATGATGGACTCTTCTGGCTCTATTTTCTTGTTCTTGAACTTGCGTTCGAGCGCTTCTTTGGCAAAGGTGGAAACCTTCATTTCCTGCTCGTTCAGCGACTGGCGTATCTTGGTGCGCGCCTTGGGGGTTACGGCAATGTTCAGCCAGTCTTGCTTGGGCATCTGCTTCTGCGAGGTGAGGATTTCCACCTGGTCTCCACTCTGCAGCTTGGTTCTGATGTGAACATTCTTTCCGTTGATTTTTCCTCCTGTGCAATGGGCGCCAACTGTTGTGTGTACCAGGAAGGCGAAATCCAGAATTGTTGCGCCCTTGGGCAGCTTGAACAGGTCGCCCTTGGGAGTGAACACGAAGACTTCGTCGCTGTAGAGGTCCACCTTGAACCTGTCGACAAGCTGCTCGTCGCTGTCGGCATGGGTCTCCAGCGCAGAACGGATGTCTGTCAGCCAGTCTTCCAGCTTGCCGCCGCCATCCTTCACTCCCTTGTATCGCCAGTGGGCAGCCAGTCCGCGCTCTGCAATCTCGTCCATGCGCTCTGTGCGAATCTGCACTTCCACCCATTTTCCCTCAGGCCCCATGACAGTGATGTGCAGGGACTCGTAGCCGTTTGACTTGGGAACGGAGAGCCAGTCTCTCAGACGCTTCGGATTGGGGTGGTACATGTCTGTGACGATGCTGAACACCTGCCAGCAGTCCTGCTTCTCCTTCTCAGGCGCAGAGTCAAGAATGATTCGAATGGCAAAAAGGTCGTAGATGCCCTCGAACTTGCATTTCTGCTTCTTCATCTTCTGCCAGATGGAATGTATGGATTTTGTCCGCCCCTTGATGTGGAACTTCAGTCCAGCCGCTTTCAGCTTCTTTTCAATAGGGGCGATGAAGCTGGCAATGTAGAGGTCGCGCGCGGCTCTCGTTGTGCTCAGCTTTTCTTTTATCATATAAAAGACGTCGGGCTCAAGGTACTTCAGCGACAGGTCTTCCAGCTCTCTCTTTATCAGATACAGACCCAGCTTGTGGGCTAATGGAGCATACAGGTAGGCCGCCTCAGACGCCACACGGATGCGCTCCTCTTCCTCTCCCCTGTCTTTGATTTGGCGCATCAGGTTCACGCGGTCGGCGATGATGATGAATATCACTCTCATGTCTTGCGCGAAGGAGAGCAGCAGGTCACGGAAATTCTCTGTCTCGATGGACGGATTCTTGGCGTACAGTTTGTTTACGCGCAGCAATCCCTGAATGATATTTGCCACATCTTCGCCAAACTCCAATCGAACCTGGTCTATGCCTGCAACTCCCATTTCCACGCAATCGTGCAGCAGCACGCTGACAATCGAGGCACGGTTCAGCCCGATTTCTTCAGCCAAAATCATCGCCGTCTGAAGGTCGAACAAGACAGGATGAAGCCCAAACTGATTGCGAGCCAAAGCGTCCGTTTCCATTGCCCGAAGCAGGATGTCCTTGATTTTTCGAAAGTCATCAGGATTGAGAATGTCTGCCACCAGTTCCTGCATTTTGCGGACGGTGGTCAAAAGCTCCAGCCTTTCCTCTTCCTTTATCATAGTCAATTCTTCCATCGATTCCATTTTTCAATTATAAATTCTTCAAGCTTCATGCCTGTTTCCGTTGCAAAGATAATGAAAAAATGGTCAAAAACAGCCATTTCAGATGAAGATTAACGGTTTTTATGGTTTTTCGGCTTACGCATCCAGCATTCCAATTCCTTCACAGCACGCACACCCACACAAGGGATGACCCAAGAAGCGCCATCAGATTGAGGCACTCGCAAAAACAAGGCTCCTGGAGCGCCCGCAGCCTTCGAAAAGCTATCGCAGAGCAGGATTTTTCTGCCGCTCAGCCCGCCGCAATAGAGGCGCGCTCTTGTAGCGGCAGACGCCAGCATAACAAAAATCAGCATGAAAAATGGACAGGAGAATGTTTCACCCTTGCTCCCTGAAAGAAAAAAGCAAGAAGAATAGCGAAAATCTTGCTCATTTGGATTTTTATGTGTATCTTTGAAAAAAATTTGTATCACACATTAAAATAATCATTACCCATGCTTACACAAGAAGATAAAGACTTCCTCGCAAAGAAAGGAATTTCCGAAGAAAAACTCAACGCCCAACTGGACTGTTTCAAGACAGGCTTCCCTTGGCTCAAACTGGCAGGTGCTGCATCGGCAGACAATGGCATCACCATTCCTGCAGACACAGAAAAGAAGGAATATCTCGCAGCATGGGACGAGTATCTGAATGGCAGCGGAAAGGTGCTGAAGTTTGTTCCTGCTTCTGGAGCCGCAAGCCGCATGTTCAAGAATCTCTTCGAGTTTCTGGACAATGAAGAAAAGACGGACTTTATCAATAAGTTTGAAAGCAACCTCAGCAAGTTCGCCTTCATCGACGACCTGAAGGAGGCTATTGCAAAGGCAGGCGGCGACGAAAGCCTCAAAGCAGCCATAGCAGCACTGCTTGGCGACGAAGGCCTTTCATACGGCAAGCTGCCAAAGGGATTGCTGAAGTTCCATAAATATGAAGACGGCGCCCGCACTCCAGTAGAAGAGCACCTGGTGGAAGGCGCGCTCTATGCTGGCGGAAAGAATGGAGACGTGAACGTGCACTTCACCGTTAGCCCAGAGCATCGCCCTCTGTTCGAAGCATTGGTTGAGAAGGTTACTCCTAAATACGAAGAAAAGTTTGGCGTAAAATACGCTATCGGCTTTTCAGAACAGAAATCCAGCACAGACACAGTTGCAGCCAACCCAGACAACACTCCTTTCCGTGGCAAAGACGGAAAAATACTGTTCCGTCCAGGCGGGCATGGCGCTTTGATTGAAAACCTCAACGAACTGGATGCCGACATCATCTTCATCAAGAACATTGACAATGTGGTGCCAGACAGGCTGAAGCCAGAAACGGTTGAATACAAGAAACTCATTGCTGGCGTCTTGGTGAGCAAGCAGAAAAAGGCATTTGAGTATCTCGAACTGCTCGAAAGCGGAAAATACACACATGCAGAACTGGAGGAAATCATCCAATTCATGCACAACGACCTTTCCTGCCGCAATCCTGAACTGAAAGACCTGGAGGACGCAGAACTGGCAATCTATCTGAAAAACAAGCTGAATCGACCCATGCGCGTATGTGGAATGGTGAAGAACGTGGGAGAACCAGGCGGAGGCCCATTCATGGCATACAACCAAGACGGCACCATCAGCCTGCAAATTCTCGAAAGCAGCCAGATTGACACCAACAACGAGGAATACATGCAGATGTTCCAAAACGGAACGCACTTCAACCCTGTTGACCTCGTATGCGCCGTAAAAGACTACAAGGGAAACAAGTTTGACCTGACAAAGTACGTAGATCCTTTGACTGGCTTCATCTCAAGCAAGAGCAAGGACGGAAAGGAACTCAAAGCGCTTGAATTGCCAGGACTATGGAATGGAGCCATGAGCGACTGGAACACCATCTTTGTGGAAGTATCGCTTGGAACGTTCAACCCTGTGAAGACTGTGAACGACCTGTTGCGTGAACAGCATCAGTAATTAGAATCAGAATATATGGAAATCATCAAGAAATATTTTCCCAACCTCACAGACCTTCAGGCTGAGCAGTTTGCTCAGCTTGAGGTTCTTTATAACGACTGGAATGCAAAAATCAATGTCATCTCACGCAAGGACATCCAGAACCTGTACGAGCACCATGTGCTGCACTCTCTAGGCATCGCAAAGGTGCTGAACTTCAGGGATGGAACAGAGGTGATGGATCTTGGAACAGGAGGAGGATTCCCAGGCATTCCTCTAGCAATTCTCTTCCCTCAAACACAGTTCCACCTGGTGGACAGCATTGGAAAGAAAGTTAAAGTAGCACAAGAGGTGGCAACGGCTATCGGACTGAAAAACGTAAAGTTCAGCCATGCAAGAGCTGAAGAGATAAAAGAGCAGTACGACTTTGTTGTTACACGAGCCGTGATGCCAATGGTGGACTTGATGAAGGTGGCGCGAAAGAATATCAAGAAGGAACAGAATAACTCTGTCCCCAATGGAATCTTAGCGTTGAAAGGAGGAGAACTGGAACGAGAAATAGCATCAATGAGAAATATCGCAACCACATGGGAATTGAGCGATTTCTTTAATGAGGATTATTTCACTACAAAGAAGGTTGTACACGTTACAGTAATCAACAAGAAGTAATTCATGAACATCAAAACATTCATAGTCAACCCACTTGGCGTAAACTGCTACCTGGTTCATGACGACACCAAAGAAGGAGTCATCATCGATTGCGGCTGTTCCACAGAAGGTGAATGGAAAGAAATCAAAGATTATATTGACAGCGAGAACCTGACCATAAAGCATTTGCTGAACACCCATCTCCATTTTGACCATGTATGGGGGAATTCTTTTGCCTTCAGAGATTTGAAACTCTCCCCAGAAGCCCATCGAGCAGACGCTTTTATCTATCAAGACATGGACCGCCAGATTGAGAGGGTTGTCGGATTTCGCATCCCCCACCCCCCAATGCCAGAATTAGGCTGCTCGCTGAAAGAAGGCGACACCATATCGTTTGGAAGCACATCTCTAAAAGTGCTTCACACGCCAGGCCATTCGCAAGGAAGCCTATGCTTCTATTCTGCAGCAGACGAAGTTCTCTTTTCTGGTGACACGCTGTTTTATGGGAGTTGCGGCCGTACAGACCTTGAAGGTGGTAGCCACAGCGACATCATGAAAAGCTTGCAACGACTGGCACTCTTGCCTGAATCCACAAAAGTGATGTGCGGCCATGGACCCTCAACTGCGATTAAAACGGAAAAATGCCACAATCCTTACATGTAAAACCTGCTTGTCTAAAAGTATAAAAATCGTGAAAACTGACAAAAAAGCATTGTCAATTGGAAAATAATATGTAATTTTGTCACAATTTTTCAAGAACGAATATGGATGACAAAATCATACAGCAAGTTAAACAGCGTTACGGCATTGTAGGAAACTATGAAGGCCTGAACAGAAGTATTGACATTGCAATTCAGGTGGCGCCAACAGAACTTTCCGTTTTGATTGTTGGAGAAAGTGGTGTCGGCAAGGAGGTTTTGCCTCGTGTCATACATGACAATTCAACCAGGAAACATAATAAATATTTTGCGATAAACTGTGGTTCTTTGCCAGAAGGAACGATTGATTCTGAATTATTTGGACACAAAAAAGGTTCTTTTACAGGCGCGCTTGATGACCGTGAGGGATACTTTGGAGTAGCAAATAACGGAACGCTATTCCTTGACGAAGTTGGTGAACTCCCTCTTGCTACTCAGGCAAGACTTCTACGTGTACTGGAAACAGGAGAATACATACGCGTGGGAGAAAGCGAGGTGAGGAAAACGAACGTTCGAATTGTGGCCGCCACAAATGTCAACATGCAAAAGGCCATTCGTGAAGGAAAATTTCGAGAAGACCTTTACTATCGCCTTAACACCATCCCCATCAGCGTCCCTCCCCTTCGTGAAAGAGGAAAGGATATAGAATTGCTTTTTCGCAAATTCGCTTACGACATTTCAGAAAAATACCGTATAGAGCCAGTCAGACTCACAGAAGATGCTCGCACTTTGCTCCTCAGGCACAAATGGCCAGGAAACATACGCCAGCTGCGTAATTTGACAGAGCAAATCAGCATCATCAGCCAAGAAAGAGAAATCACAGCCAACATCCTGAAAGAATACGGCGTTACCGATGACACTTTAGGAGAGGCAGGGCTGATTCTTCGAAACTCAGGAAAGGAAAGCTCTGCAGATTCACACAGCTACGAAAAAGAGCGTGATATGCTTTTCCAGCTACTCTCAAGCATTGGCAAAGAAGTAAAAGACCTGAAAGAATTGGTGCACAGCAACATGGGGAATATGCAAGGGATGGCAAAAGACAGCTACAGAGTCTTTAACGACAACAAGCGTCCTGTCGACATCTCGTACGGAGGACAGCATGTCATCAATCCGCATGATTCCTACCTGGTGGACGACCACAGATTGAGACCCGCCAATCCTGCAATGTTTCCACATGATGACATACAAGATATTGACATAGAAACAATAGAGGATACACCTATTTCCAACAAAGAGCTGATGAAGAAAAATATCATTGACTCCCTGAAACGAAATAATGGCAACAGAAAGAAAACTGCGATAGAGCTGGATATTTCAGAACGGACTCTATATCGAAAAATTAAAGATTACGGACTGGATAATATATGAAAAAGCATTTCATCATACTATGCCTGACTGTACTTGTCTGGGGATTGCATGCCTGCTCTGTAAGCTACAAGTTTAGTGGAACAAGCATTGACTACACGAAGACAAAAACAATCAGCATCGACAAATTCCCCATACGCGCAAACTACGTATGGAGTCCAATGGAGTCAATGTTCTACAATAGCATTACCGATGCTTTTGCCCAAAAGACAAAACTCAAGGTGCTAAAAAAAGATGGTGACCTTCAGCTGGCAGGAGAGATTGTAGAATATAGCCAAACAAACAAAAGCATCAGTTCTGATGGCTACTCAGCGCAAGTTCAGCTGAAAATAGCTGTGAATGTGAGGTTTACAAACAACCAAAAACACGAGGAAGATTTTGAACAACGATTTAGTGCAACTGCTGAATATGATTCTTCGCAGCAATTGTCTGCCGTACAGGAAGAACTTGTACAAGAGATGATTGACGACATCGTTGACCAGATATTCAACGCAACAGTCGCAAACTGGTAAAACAATGAATTTCACGCCCCATGGTAAATATCAAAGAGCTTATCGACAATCCAGCGCTGCTCAATGCAGAGACATTGCTTGAGCTAGAAGCACTTGTCAAGAAATACCCATTCTTCCAAGTGGCACGACTGCTGTATGTTTCCAATTTATACAAACTGCATTCACCTCTATTTGGAGAAGAACTTAAAAAGGCAAGCGTGCTAGTAACAGATAGAGCAGCCCTATTCGCCTTGACTGAAAGTTCCAACTACACATTGCCAACAAATGGCAATACTGCTGTTATTGAAACAGAAAGCGACCAGAACAGAACAATTTCATTGATAAATAATTTTCTGTCAAACGGACTCATTGAACTGGATGATAGTAGCGAGCCGCACAGAACGACCCCGTCTGTAGCAGACCTGACCAACGACTACGCATCATTTCTAATGCAGCAAGATGGCATGGAAGAAAAAGAAAACTCATCAAAAGAACAACCTCAACTGAAAGGTTCTGATTTAATAGATGATTTCATTGAGAAAAATAGAGGAAAGCAACGATTTGAAATATCAGACATTGATGAGAAGGACTTCGTCTCTCCAGAATTTTCAGATGAAGAAGAGGAGGTTTATACAGAAAGTATGGTCAATATTTACATCAAACAAGGAAGATATCAGCAAGCTTTAGAAATATTACGCAAAATTTGTTTGAATAATCCGAAAAAAAGTTCTAACTTTGCATCACAAATCAATTTATTAGAAATAATCACGAATAATAAAATAGGAGTATAAAACTGTACAGTAAATTCTGAAACGGTAAAAACCTTATCTTCGTTCGTAAAATTTAAACTAAAAATAAAAATGTACCCACTAATTATTGTACTTGTAATTCTTGCATCAATCTTGATGTGTGGAATTGTTCTTATTCAAGAGTCTAAAGGAGGCGGTTTGGCTTCAAGCTTTGCTTCTTCAAACCAAATCATGGGCGTACGCAAGACAACAGATTTTCTCGAGAAGGCAACTTGGTGTCTGGCAATTGCAGTGGCTGTGCTCAGCATCCTTTCTGCAGCGTTCGTAACAAAGACTTCTGTTGAAGAAGCTCCTGTTAACATTACTCTCCCTGTTCAGGCAACTGACGCAGAGAATGTCCCAACATTCCCAGCAGCAGAAACACAGGCTCCAGGAGAATAATTGGCAGACTCCCATCAAACAAGGAAGCGGCGACAGAAATGTTGCTGCTTCCTTTTCTTATTTCATAAACTGCAATTTGCTATTGCATAATTATTGTTTGAATGTGTTAACGACAAAATCGTTTTATCCACATTTAAATAAAATATATTTCGAAACAATTGAAAAAATCATTCGAAGTTTTTTGATGATAAAAATATTTCTTAACTTTGTAACATGATTACTTTAGCAAGGCATATAGAACTACTATTACTGGAACACGATTGTGTGATTGTTCCAGGCTTTGGCGGTTTCATTGCTAATCATGTTGAAGCCCAATATAGCGGGGAACAAGAGCAATTATTCTTGCCTCCCTACCGTACTATTGGTTTCAATCAACAGCTAAAAGTTAATGACGGATTGCTGGTACAATCTTACATGGCTGCATACGATGCCTCATACCCCGCTGCATACCTTCAGATGGAAAAAGACATCGAAAACATGGCAGAGGATTTGGAGTTAACTGGAGCATATGAACTTGAGAATGTAGGATTGATTAGGAAAGGAACGAATCAGAATATAACATTCACTCCTAAAGAAACAGGCGTACTCTCCCCTTCTCTCTATGGATTGTATTCTTTCGAAATGAAGTCCTTGCGCGATTGCACAATAGAAAGAGAAGCACAAAGAAGCCTTCAGCAGATAGCTCCCGTAAGTCTGAAAGTAAACGAAGAGAACACAAAGGTACAAAAACAAAAAGATATTGTTATCCGCCTGAATCGCCATTGGCTAGACTTTGCAGTTTCGGTTGCAGCAGCAGTCCTGTTGTTCTTCTGCCTTTCCTATGCAGCAATGAAGAATGTCGACCAGGAATCAGACACTGTTGTTGCTGCATTCTACCCTGTATCTGGTAATTATGTATCTGCAAAAACGGTAAAAGACAAGAATGCCAGCAAAGAATGTACAGAAATAAAAAAAACAGAGAACAATAAGGTAGAAAACCAACAGGAAATAGCACAAAAAAATCCTGAAGCGAAGTATACTATCGTGTTGGCTAGCTATGTTGAAAAAAGAAATGCAGAAGAGTTTATTTCCAATTTGGCAAAAGACGGCTTTGCAGAAGGACGTTATGTGAAGAACGGCAAAGTCAGCCGTGTGCTTTATTCAAGTTACCTTACAGAAGAAGATGCACGAACAGCACTAAGAATGCTTCGTGAACAAAATAAAAATTTCGCACAAGCGTGGATTCTCGCGCAATAAAGAGAATAATAAAAGGATGAAAAGAGTTCGTTGCCCCAAATGTGACAGCTTCATTGTATTTGACGAAACTCAGTATAATGACGGTCAATCGCTGGTCTTTGTTTGTGAACATTGCAAGAAAGAATTTGGTATTCGTATCGGAAAATCCAAACTGGCTAATAGGCACGAAGAAAAAACGCTTGATGAAGACGCTTATGCTCAAGACTTTGGAAGTATTGTTGTCGTAGAAAACCGTTTTGCCTATAAACAAGTTATACCACTGGAATTAGGCAAGAATGAATTTGGAAGATATATAAAGGGTACTAATATAAATAAACCTATTGAGACAAGAGACCCTAGCATTGATACGTTTCATTGTACGATTACTGTCAAAAGAAATAAAAAAGGAGAATTGCAGTATATATTGCAAGATGCTCCAAGCGATACAGGAACATTCTACATGAATGAGATTTTGCGTGATGTGGATCGTGTGAATATGGAAGATGGCGCTATCATAACGATTGGCGCAACAACTCTTATTTTGCGAAAAGCGCACGAATAAAAATGACCTAGTTATACGAAAGTGCTTATTGTACTTTAGTTTATGCGATTAGTTTAATAAAATAATATAATGGCAGAAGGTAATGTCTGGCAATATTACAATTCTTCTTTTGAAAAGAAATATTGTATATATGACAATCTCGATGAATCTGAAGAGCCAATAATACGTCCAATGGACGATATGTGCAATTCAGAATATGTTTGTATTACAGTTGTCGTTCGAGGTGCGTTACATCTGGTTATTGGTGGAACGGATATTTGGATTAAATCAAATGACTTTTTATTGATTACACCATGTGTAAAGGTCATTGTAAAAGAATCAAGATGTCTCTTTTTCTCTTGCTACATAAAAGCACATCTTATGCCAGAGATATATGCCCATTTGGGAGTCAAAACCTGCTTTTATGCTTTTAAATTTATGCACGCTCATTTCTCTTCTGAAGAAATAGCAATTCTTCTGGATTGCTACAAAAGAATAAAAAAAGAGATTGAACGTTATGACTATCCGTTGAAAGAATGCAGTTTAAGTGCCTATCAAACCGCTTTTCTGGCAAAACTGCTTTCTATAAAAGAAAAAGGACAATGGATTGACCATACAAAAAACACTCGCTATCATGCCATATTCAATCAATTCCTGCAAAAACTTCATCAGAACTACAAAGTAGAACGTTCTGTTCAGTACTATGCCGATTCCATTGGTGTTGCAACTAAATACCTGTCTTCTGTCATCTATTCATACACAGGATTCACAGCATCGCAAACAATTGACCAATATGTGGCTTTAGCACTTAAACAGGCGTTATACTTAAATGCATGTAAAATAAAGGAAATAAGCACAGATTTTAACTTTCCAAATCAAAGTTTTTTTGGGCGCTATTTCAAACGTGTTACAGGAATGACTCCTAATGAATATGTAAAATACAACAACATTCAGTCTATCTGTTTCTATAAGGATTGCAATAAAGAGAATTAAAACCATGCCAAATTCGCCATTAACAACAAGTGAATATACAGATAGCCTTCAGGCTAGGAATCTCAATGCAATTTCTCATCCTGCAGATACAATTGTATCAGCAAATTACAGAAACGAATTGCTGCTTATAGATTCTTGGGGCGGAACTAAGCCGCTCTGTATTCCTTCTGTAGATGAAAACGGAAAAGGACAACTATATGTAAACGTGTATGTTCTCAATGGAAGCTTTACTTTTTCCATCAATGGTGTAGAAGATGTTGTTTCTCCCCAAAAACTGGTTACCTTCATGCCAGGAAATTCCATCAAGATAATAAAAGAGAGTCCTGATTTAGCTTATTTTATGATATGTGTACATCCAAGACTCGCAAACGAGATGCTGCAAGAACTCTCTGTAACATACTTCTGTGCCCAACTATCATCTCAGTATTTTATTGCAGAACTCTCACCCCTGCATATACAGAATTATATCCCATTATATAATGACATTAAACGCGACATTATTGCCCCTGATTACGAACAGAAATACATTTATCTACGCTGTCTGCTCAATGCATTAACTGTCGAAAACATGAATGTCCATAATCATATTCCTCTTCCTGCTCAAGGAAAAAGCTATTCGCATTTATATGACATTTATAGTCGTTTTATCACCTTGCTCAACAAACGTGCTAAAGAAGAACGGGAGGTACAGTACTATGCGAAAAAATTAGGCATATCCAGCAAATATTTATCCTATGTTTGTATTTGTTATAGTAATAAAAATGCATCCACATGGATTAGCGAAGCTGTTATTCAAAGAGCGAAGAATTTAATGCTGATACAGAAATATTCTTTGGAACAAGTATGCACTTTTTTGAATTTCTCCACTGTCAGTAATTTTAATAGATACTTCAAACGAGCAACAGGAGAATCTCCTAAAGAATTTCTTAAGAAAGAATTGCACAAGTAACTGTTAACAAAAGTATTAAGCACACAAAATAGTCGAAGTTTATGCCATTAAAACCTCTTTATAAATGGACAAAAGGGCTCCATTCTGTTGAATTGTCAAGGGTTCATTTCATGAATCAACCATGGGCTGCAGGAGTGGTTCTCCTCGCCTGTGTCATCATTGCTATGCTGTTAGCAAATCTGCCTCTCACTTCACATTTGTACCACGAGATATTGCAAACAAGCTTATCCATCACCATCAGCAATGAACTATTCTCCATTTCTTTCCCAGAAAACATGAATGTCGAGAAATTCATCAATGATATTTTGATGGTTGTATTCTTCTTTACAGTCGGTCTCGAAATAAAAAGGGAAGTTGTGTGTGGAGAACTCTCTACCGTAAAGAAAGCAATTATGCCAATCATAGCAGCTATGGGTGGAATGATTGTACCAGCCGTTACTTACTTGATTTTCAATGCAGGAACATCCACAGTTGGAGGATGGGGAATCCCAACTGCAACCGATATAGCTTTTGCCATGGGCATCATGTCCATCTTGGGCAACAAAGTTCCTGTGTCCTTAAAAGTGTTTCTCACAGCACTTGCAATAGCCGATGACCTTGGTGCTATCCTTGTTGTGGCTTTCTTCTATGGAGGTCAGATTGACCTCACTCTCCTTTT
>CAJGCU010000064.1 GCA_904501945.1 uncultured Bacteroidaceae bacterium | reverse complement strand
GGTTCTATGTCATGTACCACCATGCCAACCAGTCTGACGGGCGTTACTTCTGGGCACCAGGCTATACAATGAACCCAGCCAGTGTCCGATTCGGTCTAAGCTGGAACTTCTACGACTAAACATTAAGGAGCTAAACCATGAATCAGTATAGGTTTAGCTCCTTAATGTTTTCTTAAAAACTGTTTTCTCCCTTCAATCTACAATTCACGCTGACGGCAAAACATACCACTAAATTTCTCGTCGATATTGTCCACCGGATCCTCAAAAATACCGAACACACTCGAGCCGCTTCCCGACATGCTTGCATACACTGCACCTAAGTCATACATCAGGTCCTTAATCGCAGCAATCTCCGGATACTTCGAGAACACACTTTCCTCAAAATCGTTCACGACAGTATCTTTCCACGTCTCTATCGGCTGTGCCAAAAGTTCAGGCAGACGTTTCTCTGGCTGCTGCACCTTCACCTTCGCATAAGCATCCTTCGTCGAAACAAAGATGTCAGGCTTCACAAGCACCAGCTGCTTATACTTCAAGTCAACCTCTATGGGATGAAACACATTGCCTATACCTGTTGCAAACACAGGCTTGTTCTGCACGAAGAAAGGACAATCAGCACCTAAACGAGCACAATACTCCTCCATCTGCTGTGTTGTCAGGCCCAACTTAAAACGCTCGTTCAGTGTCTTCACAGTAAATGCAGCATCAGCTGAACCACCTCCAAGACCGGCACCTGTAGGGATATGCTTATAAAGCCCGATGCTTACAGGCGGCAAATCAAAATCCTGCTTCAGCAACTTAAAAGCTCTTACCACAAGATTATCCTCCGGCGATCCTTCCAGCAGCGTTCCTGTCACTTTCAGACGATAGCCGCCCTCAGGCACCTCGCCCTCCAATTCTTGTATCTCCAATATATCCTGAAGACCAATGGGATAAAACACAGTCTCTAAATTATGGTAACCGTCTGGACGCTTCTCCACCACGTTCAAACCAATATTAATCTTTGCATTAGGATATACAATCATAACTCTATCTTTTTAGTTTATTTATTAGATAAGAACGACCTACTCTCAAAGTCCAAAGACTCAAACCCGAGATTTGGCCTACGCATATACAAAGATAGTAATTTTTTCAATACTCAACACTCTTCCTCCATCAAAACTTTCATTTTTTCCACTAAACCACGCATAAACGAACGTTTTTTATTCGGTCTATCAGAGGAGATTGCCTCTTTCTAGACATCTTCTGCAACAATATCATCCGACTCAGACTCTGCCGCACCCGTAAGAGTTTCTTCTCTATGCTTCAACGGCCTCTTTGCCTTACCATAGTATTGCTCACGCAACAGCGCAATTGACGTTGTTCGTCAGAAACATCACTTCCCTTTCCTGCTACAGAAACCGTCTGGTCAAAACCCGTTGCGACAACAGAAACCTTAATCTCATCTTCCAGCGAATCATCCATACAATGCCCCCACAAGACCTCTATATCCTCGTCAAAATACTCCATAAACTCGCACAACTCATCTAGTTCATCCATTTTGGCAGGAACTTTCTTACCACTGTAAACAATGTACAGCAGCCGCCTCGTCTTCAACTTCTCCACATTGGCAATCAGAGGTGAACTTATTGCCTCTGTCATAGCTTTAAGCAATCGTTTTTCGCCACTCGCCTTCGATACCGACACAAAAAAAGAAACGTCCTTCACTCTCTCGTCCCACATGTGCTGCACAGCATTGCCGCCACCACCATCACCAATCACCTTGATAATTTTCTCCGATTTGTCCTCAATAGGAAAGTTAAAAGGAGCAGTTCTTCCTCTTTCATTCAATTCCGTCATTTATTTATTAAACAATCAATTAAGCCAACCCTTTCAAGTTAGCATCTCACTTTATCATATATTCTCAGCCACAAAGTTACAAAAAATTCAATCAGCAAGACTAGCAACCTATCCACTCCTCAGCCAGCAGCGCTTTGCTTGCTTTAAAATACAAATCAGACTGCACTTAAAGAGATATCTCTGCCACACAAACGGACAGTCCTATGCCTTTTATAACGTATGGAAATGCGTGTAACAAGCCAAACAAAACAAACTCGCGAACAAAGAACACCCATAGGGGAAGGCCGTGTCCATAATAATAGGGAGGCTGTGTTCCAAATATTATGCAGCGAGCCTCTATAATGACACAAACACGGTGTGTATTGATGCATCATTGCCGTAAAGTGAATGAATGTAAGAAAGTTTTTGAAGAAATACCCTAATGCCGCCGCCCTTCTGTGCGTACAATGGGAGTCAAAAAAGAATAGCTTCATATACGACAGGGAGGCGCACCACGAACAGTGCGCCTCCCTGCTTGTTTTATTTGAATGAGGATTTCCGCCAAACGGCTCAATCCTTGGATTTCACAAGTCTTCTCACGGATGTTGAGAACGGATAATTACTGGAGATCTGTCACCTTGATGACATCCTTGTCATTGTAGTCAAGGTTCTCGCCTGCCATACCCCAAATGAATGTGTAATAGTAAGTGGCAGAAGCTGCATGGATAGACCATTCGGGAGACATGATTGCCTGCTCGTTGTGAAGCCATACAATGCGGCTTTCCTGTGGCTCGCCCATGATGTGGCTGATGGTCTGTGTCTCAGGAAGATTGAAATAGTAATATGCTTCGATGCGACGTCCGTGAGTGTGAGGCGGCATGGTGTTCCATACAGAGCCTGGTTCAAGCTGTGTGAGTCCCATCTGCAACTGACATGGACCTTCTTCAAGCGCAGTGTTGACAATCAGCTGGTAAATAGTGCGCTGATTAGACTCTTCGAGCGAACCGAGGTTGCGCATCACCGTAGCCTTGAGCGACTGCACTTTGCCGTTCTTGCGGCCGTCAAGTGTAATCCACTGTGTCTTGTAGTGCTGATGAGCCGTAGCTGAATTGATGTAGAACTTGGCAGGATTTTTAGGGTCTTTTGAACGGAAAATAACATCCTTGTTAGAATCTACACTCTGACCTTCCTTGTCCTTTCCAAGATTGCCGCGGCCAATGTAAAGCGCTTCCTTTGCGCCCAGCGGATATTCTACGCCGTCAACAACCACTACGCCATCGCCAGCTGTGTTGATAATGCCAATCTCCCGATTGTAAAGGAAGTAAGGAGCCTTGAGGGCATCGAATGTCTCAAGCTTCAGTTCCTTGTTCACAGGCATTGCACCGCCGAATATGAAGCGGTCGTACATAGAATAAGTGAGGTTGATTTCGTCTGCCACCATCACTTTCTCCATGACAAAGCGGTCGCGGAGCGTCTTGGTGTCATAGTGTTTCACATCTTCAGGGTGACATGCAGTCTGGTGGTTCACTTTCATCTGTGCAGATGCAGCGACCGATGCAGCCAAGGCTGCGAGAAATAAAAACTTTTTCATACTTTTTATATGTTTAGTTGAGTCAGCTAATTCTATAGTTCATCTATCATTTCTATGGACAGATGCGTATATCTAAAATTTTACAAAAACTCTAGACGTGAATCTATTTCTTGTTAATAAGTTTGCGGTTCCACAACAGCATTACAACAGCAATCGCCGTAAGGATACCTGCACCTACCCAGGAGAACAAATATTTCATGCAGGCATAAATGGCAAATGCAATCGGAGATGACGCAAAGTCAAGTGAACCGGCCTTAAATCCTTCTGGCACTCGTACAGCAGCATCATCAGGATGAGCAGCACTTACCATATGGGCAGCTGATGTAAAATTATCACTCATGAGCGTAACAAAGTAAAGACCTGCGGCCATTACGACAAGACCAACAATGAAAGACTTCACCACATTGCCTTTTGTATAAGGAAGAACCATCACAAACACATAGAACATTCCTGCCAAAGAAGCCAAGGGCAAAAACTGATTCTCAGGAAGAGCCACTGCAAGTATCAGTGTAACAGGAATGAGCAGCAAACTGACAATCAGCGTTGTAGGATGACCTATAACAAGTGCAGGGGACATCCCGATATAAAATTCCTTCTTCTCTCCGAACTTCTTAGCAATAAGCTCACGAGTCGCCTCGCTGATTGGTTTGAGTCCTTCAATGAAGAGGCTTGTAATGCGAGGTATCAACTCCATCACTGCCCCCATCTTGATACCAAGACCAAGACTACCAGGAATGCCATCTACCACAGCATCCCAACTTGCACAAGCAAAGCAACCAATGACAATACCGATGATGACGCCAAGGAAAAGAGGCTCGCCAAAAAGACCAAACTTCTTTTTCATTCCTTCTGCATCAATATTCAGTTTATCAAATCCTGGAATACAATCAAGAGCCCTTCCTATCACTATAGCAAAAGGAGTAAAGCCCTGACAGAAAGGCTGAGGAATAGAAATACCCTCCATTCCTGGATAAAACTTCTGAAATTTTTTAGCTGTCATGTCTGCTAGCACCAAAGTTACAATATAGCAAATAATGGCCGCAAAAAATCCCCACCCAATAGAGTCTGTCAGAAAATAAATTACTGCGCCAATAAACGCAAAATGCCAATAATTCCACAAATCAATGTTGATAGTACGCGTACAGCCCAACAACAGCAAAACCAAATTCACAGCCAAGCAAACAGGAATGATAAAAGCTCCAACCGTTGTATTGTAAGCAACAGATGCAGCAGCGGGCCACCCCATATCAAACACATTGAGTTCAAGACCATAGATTTCCACAACTTTAGAAAGTGCCGGACCCAAACTTGAAGTAAGCAAACCAGTTATAACACCCAGTCCTACAAATCCGACTCCAACATAAAGTCCGCTCTTCAATGCTTTGGAAAATTTTATACCTATACAAACTCCCAAAACGGTAAAGATTATAGGCATCATAACTGCAGCACCAAGACCGATGATGTAAGCAAAAACTTGTTCCATAAAAGTTAGTTAATTGTAAATTTTCCACAAAGTTACAGATTCTTTTCAAAAAAAAGAAAAAATATTAACATTTTTCCGTATTCAGACAAATTCGAGAGAAGAGATTCAAACTAACAAACATCGTTTTTGCAAGTACTATTAGCAAATATTCATCAAACTCTTTGGCAGCATTAATTTGAATTACGAATACTAAAAAACTTCACCAAATGACAGACGAAATGACAGTCGTCTTTTACACGCAAGGACAACCGCCCGCCGTATGAGGACAAAAAGGCTTCCGATTCCCCTAAAAGAAGTATAAACCGTACATGAATTGTGGATAAACGTATTTATACTGCTAACGGGGTATGATGTCACTTATCATTTGAGTACACAATGGAAAGCACTCCTAATTACACTTTTCAAATACGAAATAAGGATTTGAAAAAAATACTTTTTTGTTATTTTTTCAACCTAAAAGAACATCGAGATTCTTTGCAACCAATCCTTTTTATCTCATTTTTATGAAAAACGTATATATTTTTAATAAACATGTTTAAAAAAAACGTATATTTGCAACGCTTTTTTAACGTAGAAAGATAATTAAAAATTCAACAATATGATTACAAATGACATTTTCGGAGCTTTGCAGCTCCTTGTTGTCGGCATGATTACAGTGTTCCTTGTACTGCTCATTGTGATTAATCTCGGCAAACTCCTCATCTGGGCTGTCAACAAGTGGGCGCCAGAAGAAACAGTTGCTCAGAAGTCTGCACCTGCAGCGAAAGCTATCGCAAGCATTGACGCTACGACAAAAGCTATCATCGACGCAACAGTCAGCCAAATCACTGGTGGCAAAGGCCGTGCCTCTAAAATAACAAAAATGTAATAACAAAAAACAACGATAAAAAATATGGCAAAAGAAGTAAAGTTCTCACTGGTCTTCCGCGATATGTGGCAGAGCGCTGGCAAGTATCAGCCTCGTGTTGACCAGCTTGTAAAAGTAGCTCCCGCAATCATCAAGATGGGCTGCTTCGATCGTGTTGAAACAAATGGTGGTGGTTTCGAACAAGTCAACCTTCTCTACGGAGAAAATCCAAATAAGTCTGTTCGCGAATGGACAAAGCCTTTTCATGAAGCAGGCATTCAGACTCACATGCTTGACCGTGCCCTCAATGGTCTTCGCATGAGCCCATGTCCCAAAGATGTACGCAAACTTTTCTATAAAGTCAAGAAGGCCCAAGGCACAGACATCACTCGTATCTTCTGCGGCTTGAACGACCCACGCAATGTCATTCCTTCTATCCAGTATGCTAAAGAAGCAGGCATGATTGCACAAGCATCTCTCTGCATTACAGCTTCTCCAATCCATACAGTTGAGTATTATGTCAATCTAGCAAAGACTTTCATTGAGGCAGGTGCAGACGAAATCTGCCTGAAGGACATGGCTGGCATTGGCCGTCCTGTATCACTCGGAAAGATTGTAGAGGGCATCAAGAAAGTAAAGAAAGATATTGTCATCCAATACCACTCTCATGCCGGCCCAGGCTTCAACATGGCTTCTATTCTTGAGGTCTGCAACGCTGGTTGTGACTACGTGGATACAGGCATGTCTCCACTCTCTTGGGGAACAGGACATGCAGACATCATTGCTGTTCAGGAGATGCTGAAGGACGCTGGTTTCAAGGTGAAGGACATCAACATGTCAGCTTACATGGATGTACGTACACAGATTCAAGAGATGTGCGATGATTTTCTTGGCTCCTATATCCCTGAACTCAACCACATCAACAACTCTCTTTTAGTGAAGCCAGGTCTCCCTGGCGGCATGATGGGTTCACTGATGACTGACCTTGAGGACAACCTCAAGTCACTCAATAAGTGGAAAGTAAAGAACAACCAGCCAGAGCTTACAACAGACGACCTTCTCATCAAGCTGTTCGACGAAGTGGCTTATGTTTGGCCTAAGGTTGGCTACCCATGCCTCGTTACTCCATTCTCTCAGTACGTGAAGAACCTCGCGCTGATGAATGTAATCCAGATGGAGAAGGGCAAAGCTCGCTGGAGCATGATTGCAGATACTATCTGGGACATGATTCTCGGCAAGGCAGGTCAACTCCCTGGTCCTGTTGACCCAGAGCTCATTGCTATGGCTAAAGAACAAGGCCGTGAGTTTGAGACAGAAGACCCACAGTCTTACTTCCCTGACAAACTCGACGAATTCCGCAAAGAAATGCAGGATAACGGTTGGGAGCTTGGCAAAGACGACGAAGAGTTGTTCGAACTTGCTATGCATCCAGAGCAGTACCGTGCATACAAGAGCGGCAAGGCTAAGGCTGACTTCGAAGAGGATCTCGCAAAGCGCAAGGCTGCCAAGAATGCACCTGCTGCAGGCGCAGAAGAAGGTCCAAAGAGCATAATAGTTCAAGTGAATGGTGTGAACTACAAAGTAGAAATCGCATACGGCGATGCTGCACCTGCAACTCCAGCAGCAGGCGCTGCTCCTGCACCAACAGGTGAAGGTGAAGATATTCTCGCTCCGCTGGAAGGCAAATTCTACCTCGTAAAAGACAACTCAGAAACCCCAAAGAAAGTAGGTGATGCTGTACAGGCCGGTGAAATCCTTGGCTACATCGAAGCCATGAAGACATTCAACGCAATCCGTACAGATAAGGCAGGTACTATCACTGCCATCCTTGCTAATTCAGGTGATTCTGTAGAAGAGGATGACCCAATCATGAAACTCGCTTAAACTTTGGTTAGATGGCTTTACGGCATGCGGGCATGCAGCAAAGAACAGCTGCAAACCGCATCACCAGTAAATCTCTAAACCTTAAAACCGTATTAAAATATGGAAGAAATATTGAATAACGTGTACCAGATGACTGCGTTCAGCAATATCATCGATGCAAATGGTACATACCTTATAATGTATTTGCTCGCCTTCGTACTCTTGTACCTTGGCATTGTGAAGCATTTTGAGCCTCTTCTTCTCATCCCTATCGCTTTCGGTGTGCTGATTGCCAATTTCCCTGGTGGAGAGATGGGTGTGTATCAGGCTGACGAAGCAGGACGTATCGTTGATGCTTCAGGCAAAGTGCTCGCAGAGAACATTTGGGAAATGTCTCTACCCCAAATAGCCCATGACCTTGGACTGATGAATTTCCTCTATTACATGCTCATCAAGACGGGATTCCTTCCACCTGTGATTTTCATGGGTGTGGGCGCCTTGACGGACTTCGGCCCAATGTTGCGTAATCTCCGCCTTTCCATCTTTGGTGCAGCTGCACAGATGGGTATTTTCGCAGTACTGATTATTGCTGTAGCATCTGGGCAGTTCAACATTAAAGAAGCAGCATCGCTTGGCATTATCGGTGGCGCAGACGGTCCAACAGCCATCTTTACCACAATCAAGTTGGCGCCGCATCTTTTGGCTCCGATTGCCATTGCTGCATACTCATACATGGCACTTGTTCCAGTAATCATTCCACTTGTTGTGAAGTTTACTTGTTCTGAGAAAGAACTGAAGATTAACATGAAGGAGCAAGACAAGCTCTTCCCACCAAGCAACAAGATTAAGAACGAAAAGGTCATCAAGATTATTTTCCCAATCGCTGTTACTACAATCGTTGCCCTGCTCGTACCATCAGCAGTATCGCTTATCGGTATGCTGATGTTCGGTAACCTCCTGAAGGAAATTGGTTCTGACACAAGCCGCCTGTTCGACACGATCTCCAACTCTATCATGAACACGGCTACAGTATTCCTCGGTCTTTGCGTTGGTGCAACGATGACTGTTCAAGCGTTCCTCAACTGGACTACAATCGGTATTGTCATTGGCGGTTTCTTCGCATTTGGTCTTTCTATCGCATCAGGCATCTACATGGTGAAGATTACCAACTGCTTCTCTAAGAAGAAGATTAATCCGCTGATTGGCGCAACAGGCTTGAGCGCCGTACCTATGGCTTCTCGTGTCTGCAACGAGATTTCAACAAAGTACGACCCCAAGAACCACGTGCTCAACTATTGTATGTCATCAAATGTTTCTGGCGTAATTGGTTCTGCCGTCGCAGCAGGCGTGCTCATCTCATTCCTCCAGAATTTAGCTGTCTAAAAGATCGACTAAATACTTAATAAGGGACGGCTGCCGGATTCGGCAGCCGTCCCTTGTTAGCAAATGAAACTTGCAAAAATCCTTTATTACATAAAGAAAGTGAGCTCGATATTAAAAACTTGCTGTAAAAGTTTTAATAGGCATCAGAATGTTATCACTTCCCCGTCATACGCTAGATGAATGTCAGAGGGAAGATTTTTTTCTTCGTCAGCATGAGTCCTGATGTGATGACTCATGTGAATAATCCAAGTTTCTTTTACACCCAACTGGCGCGCAAAGGAAATTGCATCCGCTATTGTCTGATGAGTTGGGTGTTCCTTATGTCGCAAACCATTGATAATCATATATTCCACACCTTCCAACAAAGGTAATTCCTCTTCTGGAATTGTTTTCATATCTGTGATGTAAACAAAATTCTCAATACGGAATCCTACAATAGGAAGTTTACCATGCATCACACGAATAGGCATCACCTTGACTTCAACTTGTTCAAACTCATCTCTTTCCGGTTCCTCTTGCAAAATCTTCATCTTCATCGCATCACTAAGATATTCTGATGGGATAGGCTTTCTTTCTACCTTTTTGACAAAGACGGGGGTATGTGGCTCGATTTCCACCAAATCAATGGCAGGAACACCTGGATAACGCTTATCCGCTGGTGTGAAGCAATACGGAATGCGTTCTTTCAAATGGTCCGCACAATATTTTTCTGCGTAGACAGTTACATCTCCAAAAATACTGTAAGGACGCAAATCGTCAAGACCTCCAACATGGTCATAATGCTCATGAGTGATAAATACAGCATCAAGCTGTCGAAAACCAGCGCGCAACATTTGTTCGCGAAAATCTGGTCCACAGTCAATCAAAATGTTCTTGCCATCCTTTTCTATTAAGCATGAACATCTTAATCGCTTATCTTTCGGATCAGTAGAAGTACAAACTTCGCAAGAGCAGCCTATTTGAGGCACTCCGCTAGATGTTCCGCTACCAAGTATCGTGATTTTCATCATTAGTTTATAAAATTTACTTCTGGATGAATGTCTATACCAAACGTCTCTTTTACATCTTTGCAGACAGCATTACAAAGCGTAACGATTTCTTCTGACGATGCTCCTCCAAGATTAACCAACACCAGTGCTTGTTTCTCATGCACTCCCGCTTTGCCCAGCGATTTTCCTTTCCATCCACATTGTTCAATCATCCAACCAGCTGGAATCTTCACGCCATTTTCGACTTCATAATAAGGCATCTGCGGATAGTCTTTTTGTATCTCCTGAAATTTGTCACGAGAAACCACAGGATTCATAAAAAAACTACCTGCATTACCCAGCACCTTGGGATCGGGCAACTTCGCATTTCTTGTATCTATAATGAATTGGCGCACATCAGAAACCGTCACATTCTTCTTTTCCAGCAAGGCTTTCATGTTGCCATAACTAAGCTTCAAAGTCGGACGGACTTTTAACTTATAAGTGACATAAGTGATGGCATATTGTCCTTTTAATTCATTCTTGAAAATACTTTGACGATAAGCATAGCAACATTCATCTGTCACAAAACTACGTTTCTCTCCAGTTTTCAGATGAATAGCCTTAACCTGCACTATAACATCTTTCGCTTCAACTCCGTATGCACCAATGTTTTGTACAGCGCTCGCACCCACCTCGCCTGGGATTAACGACAAATTCTCGATACCGCCCCATCCTCGTTCAACAGTCCACGCCACAAAGTCATCCCAAACTACACCTGCACCCACACGAACCAGCACATATTCTCCACAATTTTCCTGTATCTCAATACCTTTGATAACACTATGCAGTATCGTTCCGTCAAAGTTACCTCTAAACAGGAGATTGCTGCCACCACCAATGTGTAGATATTTGCTTTCTAAAGACGGCAACAAGCCTATCAGTTCCTCCTCACTATCATACTCCACAAAACGCTTAGCTTCAACATCCATGCCAAACGTATTGTGATTCAGCAGACTATAATTTGTATATTCTTTCATAAAAAACGTGTAACCCAAGCAACCTCAATACTCTACTTCCATCAACATCCACTTTTCGTCCTGCTTGTAAAACTTAAACTTCATTTGCAATCCGTTGCTGACACCCTCAAGCATCAGTATCTTTCGATTCTGGCTAATACTGGTTTGTCCATAGTCTATATTAATCAGCACTTCGTCAAATACAGGTGAGCCTTCTTGTATTTCAAACCATTCATCCTTTGTAATAAACTCTTCCTGAGCCTCGTCATTTCCATCGCCTGGCGTCAAGATAACCTTAATAGATTCCGACAAAGCCTCTCGCTGAAAAATACTATCAGACACAAAATGTGCATAGAATTTCAAGAAATCGCCATTGGGCGTGTTCAACCAATCCTCTTTCCTCATATTGGCCAACCTCCATTTGCCATCCAACCTATTGAAATCATACATCTCCATACGCTGCTCCTGCAAGAAAATTCGTTCTACACAAACCTCGCTAACAGCCGTGTCTTTCAACAATTCAAGGTCCTGTTCACGTTCATATATCACAAAGAAGAGACCACCTATGTCAAAGGGATCTATCAATTTCCATTCTTCTCTTGCAATCTGACTCAATTCGTCCTTCTCAAGACATTGAAGAGGGAATGAGATGCGATGAAGCCTATACTTCGAATCGTCTATGAAAGTAAAGAAAAAATCGTCGAAAAGTTCATCGGCTGCAACAGGAGGCAGTTCCTCATCAAACAAATGAAGCGTATCACCTACAAAAGCTTCGACAGAGTCTCCTTTCATCTCTTCTTCTGCTTCAAAAGCATTGGCCATCTTGCGATTGTCACACGATACAGCAAGAGCCATTACTGCTGCCAACAAAACCAAACCTGTTCTCATATTGTATATAACACTCGTTACATGAACTTATGCAAAGGTAGGGAATAATTAGGAATTAGATATGAGGAATGAAGAATAATTTGCCAATCAAACAGTTTTTTCATCAGAAAAGCAACAATTCCTAATCTTCAATTCCTAAATCCTAATAATTTTCACTACCTTTGCAGCGATTTTCGAAATGACAATCAGAAAGAACAAAAAAGAGTCAATTGTAAATCATCCAACAGCAAATATCATGATGTTAGACAAAATACAAAGCTTACTCCAAGAAGTCGAGAATCTCACAGCCAATTCTGCTGAAGAAATCGAGCAGCTTCGCATCAAATACCTGAGTAAGAAAGGTGCCATCACAGCACTTATGGCCGATTTCCGCAATGTGCCAGTTGAACAGAAAAAAGAGATTGGCATCAAAATCAATGAATTGAAAGATAAGGCACAGGAGAAAATCAATGCCCTGCGCGATGCTTTCGCCGTGCAAGAAACTGATGCCAACCACCTTGACATCACTCGCACCGCCTACCCTATCGGTCTTGGCACACGCCACCCACTCACTATTGTGAAGAACGAAATCATCGACATCTTCTCACGCCTCGGCTTTTCACTTGCCGAAGGACCTGAAGTAGAAGATGACTGGCATGTGTTCTCATCTATGAACTTTGCCGACGACCATCCAGCACGCGATATGCAGGACACTTTCTTTGTAGAATCTCATCCAGACATCATTCTGCGTACTCACACCAGTTCTGTACAAGCACGCGTAATGGAAAAGCAACAGCCACCAGTACGTGTCATCTGCCCTGGTCGCGTTTATCGCAACGAAGCCATCTCTGCTCGTGCACATTGCTTCTTCCATCAGGTAGAAGGACTCTATGTAGATGAGAAAGTGAGTTTCACCGACCTCAAGCAAGTACTTCTCCTCTTTGCCAAAGAAATGTTCGGCGAAGACACACAGATTCGTCTCCGCCCTTCCTACTTCCCATTCACAGAACCAAGTGCAGAAATGGACGTATCCTGCACCCTCTGCAAAGGAAAAGGTTGCAACATGTGCAAAGGCTCCGGCTGGCTCGAAATCCTTGGATGCGGCATGGTACACCCCAACGTGCTCGAAGCAAATGGCATCGACTCCACCAAGTATAAAGGCTATGCATTTGGCATGGGCATCGAGCGCATCACCAACCTCAAATATCAGGTGAAAGACCTCCGCCTTTTCTCCGAAAATGACGTACGCTTCTTGAAAGAGTTCGAGGCTGCCAACTAAAAAGACACCCGTTTCATCTATTATAAGAGGTGCATCCATCGGATGCGCCTCTTCTCTTTTAAAATCATTCCAAAGAACCTCATAACTAAAAAACAATAAGAACCAAGCAACTCAAAAGCATCCTTTCCAAGAAAAAGTCCCCATTCTCTTTGTTCTCTTAAAATAAATAGCTACATTTGCCTTTGAGTTGCCACCTTTCAGCGGAAAGCGGCAACCCCTTATTGGAAATGTATAACAGCATTAGCAGTTATTCGGTATATCATGAAACCTAGGAAATTTCATTGAAGTATCACTAAGGATAATATGTTAATGTCTGCGTCTTTAGGCGTGGGCATTACTTATCTGGTGATACGGGCAATTCCTAGGGCCTCATGATATAGATAAGCGTTCACGCTTTTTCTATGCCTTGAGGTCTTCGTTTTGCCCGTCTACTACCGATAAGTGCTTCTGCAAAAAACAGAAGGCTGCGCCTATGGCAAAGAAAATACAACTTGGCTATAGGGAGATAGAGGAACGCTTGCAAGTGTTCCATGATGGACGTGTACCTGCCAGTGAAGTAGGTTATCGGCTGCTATTCTCCTTTGGCAAGAGTGAGCGTGACATTATGCGTTACAAGGAGGGCAAGAGCATCATGAAGACCTTTTCGGATGGCTTGCTCATCAAAGGTTTATTTTGTTTTCAATCCACCACATCCCAACAGCTATCCAACACTTTAGAACAGCTAAAAGCTGACCCGCAAGTGCTGAAAGCCGCCCCCAAGATTGTGGCGGTGAGCGACGGAGAGGTACTGCTCGCCTACGACCTGCGCGAGCACGACACCTACGAGAACCGTCTCGACCGCCTCTCATGCGACTTCGCTTTCTTCTATCCCATCATGGGCGTGGAACGAGTACACAATGTAGAGGAAAGCCCCGCTGATGTGAAGGCGGCTGAGAAGTTGGCAAAACTGCACGATGAACTGCGTGCCTACAACGATTTTCGTGGTGACGACGACCTGCACGACCTCAACATCTTCATCACCCGGTTGCTCTTCTGCTTCTTTGCCGAAGACACAGGCATCTTCGAAGAAAATCTTTTCACGTCTTCAATTATTCGCTATACCAAGGAAGACGGCAGCGACCTCTCCGACTATCTCGACCACACTTTCAACGTGATGGACCTCTCCGTGCGCCGCATGGAGACACCCAGCATCGTAAAGCAGTTCCCTTATGTGAATGGTGGTCTTTTCTCCAAGCGCATCCAGATTCCACGCATGGGACAGAAAGCGCGCCGCCTCATCATCGAGTGTGGCGAACTGGATTGGAAGGACATCAACCCCGACATCTTCGGCTCCATGATTCAGGCGGTGGTCAACCCCGAAGAACGCGCCAATCAGGGTATGCACTACACAAGTGTTCCCAACATCATGAAAGTGATTAACCCGTTGTTCCTTGATGACTTGCGAGAGGAATATAACAAGTTGAACGGCTTT
>CAJGCU010000063.1 GCA_904501945.1 uncultured Bacteroidaceae bacterium | reverse complement strand
GTAGATGTCGGGGCGTAGGGAGGTAATCTGATAGACAGCACCAAGAATCGTGCTTTCATCACCGGAAAGTGTCCATTTGATAGCGTATGCGTCGCGCAGTTGAGGGTTCTCAGCGTTCTTGGTGCAGAGCAGCCACATTTCCTCTTTGTTCATGCCGCGGACGAGGTAACTTTTGTCCTTTCCGTTTCCATCAACAGCCCTCAGCGAGAAAGACTCGTTGGTGCCTGGTGACAGATGAAGCAGTTGATAAGAGGTGGGCTCATCTTTCTTGAATGCCTCGCTAATATCTTTAAGATTGAGTGATTTGTCGTTTTCGTCTGTCCACTCTGAATTGTTGGCGACGAAGTAGGTGATTCTTACACTCGACTCAATCAGGTTCGTATTGGGGTTCTTGTTGATGGAAAAAACCTCGTCAGAAGGAGCTCCCCAAGTCTTGATGATGTCGTTGAACAGCGTCTTGACGTGGATGGGTGTGGTCTGCTGACCCTTTGCCCGCTGCTGGGCATGGATGGTTGCGATGGTGCTGCATGCGATGAGCAACAAAATGAATAAGCGTTTCATATTTTTTTTTGTGTTTTTATTTCTGTGACATTTTTTCCAATGTGTACTTTGAAATCTCCAGTTCCAACTCCACCCATTTCAGGTAAGCCTCGTTGGCTTGCTTCTTCAATAGGGCGATTTCTTCTGGAGTGTAATGGTAGTTCTCTGGACGAGTGATGGGGATGTCGCGCTCGGTGAGAATTACGGTATTCGTCTCTGTGTGAGGAGGTTCTGCGGCAGTATTCTCTGCGATGGGTTCTGTAGTCGCTTCCTTTGTCGCGATGTCCTTCTCAACTGGCTTTTCCTGCGCCAAGAGCGGTTGAGTGGATTTCACTACAGGCTGTTTCACCTTGGATTGCTCAACAACCTTCTCTTCTGACGGAGTGGGGACTATCTGTGCTACTTTCTGCTGAACAACCTTCTTCTCTGGCTTAGGCTTGTCCACCTTCACAGCAACAGGCTTTCCCGTTGGTGTCTCGTCCTCAGGTGTTCCTTTCGGTGGGGTGAGGAAGACGGCTATCAAGGCAGCCACACATGCCGCTGCCACCAAGGGCCAAAGGATGCGGGTTCGTTTTCTTTTCGCGATTCCCTTCGCCCGTTCTTCCTCCACGCGCTGCATCAGCCGTGCGTTGAGGTCGGCTGGCATTGGTGGCAGAGCCTCTTCCTCCAGCCTGATGGCATCACGAAGGTTCGTGTCCTGTTGGCGCAATGTGTCGATATGGTCTTCTTTCATGATTGGAGCATTTGAATGATTTTACATAGTTTCTTTCTCGTTCGGAACAGTTTCGAGCCGATGGTGTTGGGTGGGGAGTCTGTCACGTAGGCGATGTCCTTCACGCTCATTTCTTCATAGTAGAACATCGTGATGAGGCTTCGTTCTTCGGGTGGAAGATGTTTCAAGGCTGCCCGTATCAGTTGCACCGTCTCAGGGTCCGAATGTCCCAAGGTCGCTTCCACCTCCGCCTCCGACAGCCTCTCCGCCTCTCCGTCTTCGTCTTCAAAGTAAATCATCTGCTGCCGCTTGTGCCTCAACCAAGTGATGGACTCGTTGTAGGCGATGCGTGACACCCATGTCTTGAAGAATGACTTTTCTTCCTCATACCTATTTATATTTAGGAAGACCTTCAGAAAAACATCTTGATACACCTCCTCAGCATCCTCCACACTCGGCAATAACCTCACCACTTGGTTGAAGACATGTCTGCCATATCTTTCAACCATCATCTGCTGAGCCTTGGGATTGCCTTCCTTCAGTCCCTTTATCATATTCGTCTCTATATCTGCCATCATTTTTCAGGTCTTCTACTTGTATATACGAGGATGAAACACGAAAAATTGCAAAGGAGTGAAAAAAAAGTGATTTTCTTGTTCTTTTTCTTGTAAGAGAAGGCAAAATGATATTACCTTTGCGACTGAAAGGGTGTTTTCTGTAAAGAACACATTGGTATAAAAAGTGTTCTTTGTATAAAACGAATTGATGTAAAAAGTGTTTCTTGTGTAGAACACTGATTGATGTCCCCTTTGGGCATTTGGCTTCCTTTACTAAAAAAGTCACTCCTCCGTTGTCACCTTTTGCCTTTTGTTCTTGTTATATAGATGAACTGGTTCAAGAACAAGACAAAAGTTTAACAATTTTAAAAAATAGAAGAAAAAATGGAAAATGGACTTTATGATACCATGCAGAGTGGCATGCTGACAGTAGGATTGATGGCTTTAGTTCCTATTGTATGTGGATGTATTCTTGCCATCATGCTTGTATGGCTCATAAGTAGGCACCGAATGAACGCTGCAAACAGGCGGCATCAACTTGTGCTTGCCGCTATGGAAAAGAACCCCGACATGGACATTGAAGAGTTTCTCAAGAAGGTGACTCCTAAACAAAAAATGCTGAAGGAAAGGCAACTCACCAAACTGCAATGGGGTTCTGTCAGTTCTCTGGTCGGGCTCGTCTTCATCGGATATGGAGCATATCTTGGCTATGTAGGTGGTTATGATGCAGATGATCCTGTGGTTGCAACAGTGTTTGGAGCAATCATTCTGGCTGTAGGCATCGCCTTCCTCATCAACTATTTTGTGGGAAAGAAAATGCTGGCCAAAGAGATGGAAGCAGAAGAACGTCAACAGACCCAACAGGCATAATCCGTGACACGAGACGCATTCATCACCCACGTGGAGCGTGAGCAGGAAGCACTGCGCGGCTTCTTGCTTGCTCTCTGCTGCGGCAACAAGGACGATGCCGACGACTTGGCACAAGATGCACTGGTCAAGGCTTACCTCTCCTCGGATGGTTATCAGGACAAGGGGAAGTTCCGTTCATGGCTTTTCAAGATTGCCCACAACACGTTCCTCAACCACAAAGCGAGTTGTCGGACTATGGAGAACATCGAGGCGGCACGGACACTCATCGGCAACACCTCTGCCGAGTCCTCCTTTGCCCATCAAGACCTCTATCTCGCCCTTCGCACCCTTCCGCCCAAAGAACGCTCTGCCATCACGCTGTTCTACCTCAGTGGATACAGCATCAAAGAGATAGCCACCATCACGGAATCCTCCGAAGATGCCGTCAAGCAACAACTCTCACGAGGACGCAACAAACTAAAAGAAAGACTGAAGATATGAACAAAGATAAAGCCCTTGAGGAACTTTTCCTCGCTCAAAAGCCCCATTTCGACGACAATGATGCATTCATGGCATCGCTCACCAAACGTCTGGATGCGGTGGAGTTCATCAAACAACATCAAGAAGCAGCCCTCCATCGCTACAAGATGGCGATGGTGGTCGCCTTTGTGGCAGGCATCATTGGTGGTGCAGTCGGCATGGTCTATCTCCTTTCCACACCAGCCCAAGTCCCCCTCTTCACCTTCCGCACCCACCTCGTCCTCCTTCAGTGGTTCAGCGAAAACTCCCGCATCATCGTAGCCACAACCCTCTCCCTGCTGATGAGTCTCGGCATCATCAGCATCGCCGCCAACGTGAAGGACATCATGGACATGCGTGTTCGTATGCAAGCAGAGAGGTGAAACAAACGACAAATTCTGTCGTTTGTAGGCTGGATGTTCGTTCTTTCATTCTGATGGCTCAGAAAAATCGTACCCCTCGACTACGATGTGTCGTACCCGAGGGGTACGCCTTGCCGTAGTCGAGGGGTACGGTTGTAAGGTGGGGTATGATTTCTTTCTGTAATTATCCTAATCAGGATTATCCTTAGGATAAATTCTTATTCAACGGTGTTGGTTTGCCGCTCTATCACTTGTATGCTGTCCAGCGAGAGGAGGATGCCGTTGGGGGCTTGGTCCAGTTCGGCTCGTTGGGCTTGTTGCAGGTAGATGGGGTAGTCCTTGCCGAGGGGGAGAATCTTGAGTTTGACGCGCTTGCCGACGAGGTCGGAGAGGCGGACGAGCATGGGCTTGCCGTTCCAGAAGTTGTCTTGCACTAGCTGTCCGTCGGCATAGAGGCGGGCAACGTCGCCTCGGTAGGAGATTTTGAGGTAGAGGTCAAGGTTTTCGTTGAACTCGCTGAGATTGTTGATGCTCCATGTGGCAGCCTTGTCGAAGTCGCTCTCTGTAGGCTGGGCGGCAACTTTCTGCTTGCCCATCGTTACGTTGCGCAGTCCGTCGTGCTCCTTGGTCAGCGCATAGATTGGCTGGATGGGGAGTGTGCGCCACGTCTCTTCTATGATGCGGTTGCCGTCCTTGTAGAGGATGCCATCTGAATAATGGAGCTTGCCATCAATCTTGTAGGCTGTGTGTGCCTTTTGGCGCGACAGGACGCAGAAGGTTGTGCCTGCAGCTTTGAAGGGCTTGTTGGGCTTGGCTTTGAATACTTTTCCATTAATACTGAGTTGGGGCTTTTTCCCGTCGATGGCTATCAGGTAGATGATGCCGTCGGCTTTGCAGAATGGCTCTGCTGTTGCCCAGTCTATGGTTATGCCCTCGGACAGTTGCCAATTGCGTGGAGTGATGCAGGAGATGCCTTCTTCGTTGGAAAAACGTACGTAGTCGTTGAAGAACTCGAAGGCGCCGCGGCGGGCATAGTGGTCGCTGAGCGTATCGACATCCATCTGGCTCAGTTCTTCTCCCCAGTCGGCCAGAAACTGATGCAGCAGTCGGCTTTCGTTCCATGATGTGGCGTTGGGCTGTCCCATTTCGCCCAGCATTGTCTGGAAGTCGTAGCTCATGTGAGGCATGTCGTTGTGGTTGGTTGCCAAGCTCTGCTGGGTTTCAGCCATGGTGTGCTTGGGATTGTATGGGTTGGTGCCGCCATGGTACATGTAATATCCTGGTAGGTTAGAGCCCGAGCCCAGCTTGCAGATGGCAAGCGGCTTTACTTCGCGTCCGCTCATGTTGATGCGTCTGTGGTAGGATGCCATCATGCCGCCGCCTAGTTCGCAGGTGAGGTAGGGATAGGACAGGTCTGAGGTGCTCATGCCTGTGTCTTGGCTGGTTCCGAGTGCTTCGGTGGCGATGACTGCAGACAGTCGGGTGTCCTTCATGATGAAGGCCTTTTTATACTCGCCTGGCATGTCGGTCAGTGCTCTGTCCCAGAAGCCGTCGGCGTAGTCGCCATAGAGGGGAAGCAACTGCCCGAATTCCTCTTTCCCGTTCAGTTTGGGCCATCCTGTGCGTGTGTAGAATGGTGTGTCGAACCCTGCCTGCAAGGCCATGTCCTTCAGCGCCATGTAGTAGGCCCATGGCCCTCTGCACTCGTTTTCAATCTGGATGCCGACGATGGGGCCTCCGTCTTTCCATTGCAGCCCGTTGGCTTGCGCGAAGATGTTGGTGTATAGTCTTCGGGTTGCCTCCATGAATCCGGGTGCCAGAGAGCGCAGCTTGTACTGCTTGGCGTCGGCTTGTGCCTTTTCTGCTATCCAGACGGGCATGCCTCCCTGATAGACCTCGCCATGGCAGAAAGGGCCGATGCGCAAGACGATGGGCATCTGCTCTTCTTTGCATATCTCCAGGAATTTGCGCAGATTGCGATTTCCGCTCCAGTTCCACTTGCCTTCTTCCTCTTCGTGGTGAATCCAGAATACGTAGGTGGCGATGATGGTGATGCCGCCGGCTCTCATCTTCTGAATCTCGCGCCGCCATTCATGCTCGGGCACACGGCTGTAGTGTATCTCGCCCATGACGGGCAGGACGTGCTTGCCGCCGATGATGAATCCGCGGCTGTCAACCTCGAAAGTGATGCCGTCAGGGTTGGTGCTGGTGCCGAAGCGGAAAGATTCTTGTGCCGAAAGGGTGACTGCTGTAATGAAAGCAAGTAAAGTGAATAGTTTTTTGTTTGTCATAGCAATATCCGGAGAGTATAAATTTATAAATAATTCGTGATAATTCATATTTATGGAATAACTACGAATTATCACGAATTTATCATAAATGAATTGTTATTATTTATACCAGTTCGTCCAGTTCTGCGAGGTTCTTCGCTACGTCTTCGTCGGTGATGGCGTAGTTCTGCAAGTCACCATTTAGGTATTGCTCGTAGCTTGGCATATCGATGAGCCCGTGTCCTGAGAGGCAGAAAAGGATGACCTTCTCTTCGCCTGTTTCCTTGCATTTGTTTGCTTCGCGAATTGTAGCAGCAATGGCGTGGCAGCTTTCAGGAGCAGGAACGATTCCTTCGGTACGGGCAAAGAGCATTCCGGCATCAAACGATTCGAGCTGAGGTATATCTTCGCCTCTCATCATGCCGTCTTTCAAGAGCTGAGAAACGATGACGCCTGCGCCATGGTAGCGGAGTCCGCCTGCGTGAATGTTGCTTGGTTTGAAGTTGTGTCCCAGAGTGAACATCGGAAGCAGTGGAGTGTATCCAGCTTCGTCACCGAAGTCATAGCGGAACTGTCCGCGTGTGAGTTTCGGGCAGCTTGCAGGTTCGGCAGCGATAAACTCGGTTTGCTTACCGTTCAGGATGTTGTGACGCATGAATGGGAAGGCGAGACCACCGAAGTTAGAGCCTCCGCCGAAGCAGGCAATGACAGTGTCTGGATATTCTCCTGCCTTTTCCATTTGTTTTTCTGCTTCCAGACCGATAATGCTTTGGTGCAGGGCTACATGGTTGAGTACTGAACCGAGCGTGTATTTTGTGTTGGGAGTTGTCTGTGCCAGCTCAACAGCCTCGGAGATGGCTGTGCCCAGGGAGCCAGGGTGGCGTGGGTCACGAGTGATGATATCCTTTCCTGCGCGGGTGGACATGGATGGCGAGCCTGTCACGGCTGCTCCGAAAGTGCGCATCACGGTAGAGCGGTATGGCTTTTGCTGCATGGTGATTTTTACCTGATAGACAGCAGCTTCCAGTCCGTAGAGTTTGGATGCATAGCTGAGTGCCATGCCCCATTGGCCAGCACCAGTTTCTGTGGTTACATTGGTTGTGCCTTCCTGCTTGGCATAGTAACACTGGGGGAGGGCTGAGTTGATTTTGTGTGAGCCTAATGGATTGACGCTCTCATTCTTGAAGTAGATGTGTGCTGGTGTGCCGAGTGCTTCTTCGAGGGCGTATGCTCGTACCAATGGCGTGCTTCGGAAAAATTTGTATTTGTCAAGCACGTCTTGAGGTATGTCAATCCATGCGTGTTCTGTATCCAGTTCCTGTACGCAGCATTCGCGTGGAAATATTTTGGCGAGGTCGTCCACCGTCAATGGCTCCTTTGTTTCTGGATGGAGCGGTGGGAGTGGCTTTGTCGCCATGTCTGCTTGGATGTTGTACCATTGTGTTGGTATTTCTTCTTCTGCGAGGAAGTATCTTTTCTGTTTTTTCTCCATGATATATCTGCTTGTTGTTGATACTCAATTGGTGCTGCAAAGTTAAGATTTTTAATTGAGAATTGAGAATTGACACATGATAATTTAATTTAATAGATAGAAAATTCGTACCTTCGCACTCCCAAACACTTATATACAATGAATGGATTCTATACAATTCTGCTGCTCATAGGCAGCAATGTGTTCATGACTCTTGCTTGGTATGGACACTTGAAACTTCAGCAAATGAACATCAGCACCAGCTGGCCGCTCATCGCTGTCATTGCCCTGTCGTGGGCTATTGCTTTTTTTGAATATTTGTTGCAGGTTCCAGCGAACAAACTGGGATTTGAAGGAAATGGAGGACCTTTTACGTTGATGCAGCTAAAAGTGATTCAGGAGGTTATCTCTCTGACTGTATTTACGGTGATGGCTGGCATGATGTTTCAGGGTGAACATTTCCATTGGAATCATGCGGTGGCTTTCCTTTGCCTTGTGGCTGCGGTGTATTTTGTGTTCTGGAAATGAGTTTTTGAGTTCTTGATTTTTAATTGTAAAAGTAGAAAATATGGCATTGATAAAGACTGTTTGTGGCTTGACTCCGAAGTGGGGGGAGGGCTGCTATTTTAGCGAGAATGCAACGATTGTGGGTGATGTGCAGATGGGCGACCAGTGTACGGTGTGGTTTAATGCAGTGGTGCGTGGCGATGTGAATTACATCAGAATTGGCAATCGTGTGAATATTCAGGATGGCTCATGTCTGCATACACTCTACCAGAAGGCGGCTATTGAGATTGGCGACGATGTGACGATTGGTCACAATGTGACGTTGCATGGCTGTACGGTGAAGTCGGGTGCACTCATTGGTATGGGGGCAACGGTGCTAGACAATGCAGTGGTGGGCGAAGGTGCAATCGTGGCAGCAGGTTCTTTGGTGCTGAGCAAGACTGTGGTGGGTGATGGAGAACTGTGGGGAGGTGTGCCTGCCAAGTTTATCAAGAAGGTTGACCCTCAGCAGTCGAAAGAGTTGAACGTCGGCATAGCTCAACACTACATTATGTATGCTGATTGGTACCGTGATGTTGATTAAATGGCGTTTTTGTAACCTATTTGAACATTTGTGTAACATACAAAAATATCGGTTGCAGTTTGGTTTTGTAATTTTGCATGGAATTATCCAATGTACGGTGAATCCTAAAAAATGCAAAACTATATGATAAGAAAAAAACCGAATCGAAATGCAGGTCTGCCCCAATGGGTAGGCCTGCTGTTGATTGCAGCTGGAAGTCTGTTTTCTTGTGACGGCTATGACTTGGCAGAGAATGACCCCGATTGGTTGGGTTCAAGCATTTATGACTATTTGCGGAGTGAGGGGAATTACTCCAATGTAGTGCGGATGATAGATGACTTGGGCTATTCGGAAGTGCTGGCTAAGACGGGTAGCAAGACGCTGTTTGTTGCAGATGATGCAGCGTTTAGCCGTTTTTATCAGAACAACTCGTGGGGAGTGCGCAGCTATGAAGAGCTGTCGCTGGCTCAAAAGAAACAGCTGCTGTATGGTAGCATGATTAACAATGCGTGCCAGGTTGCCTACTTGAGCAGTTCAGAGGGGCCGATTGAGGGTGATTGTATGCGCCGCCTGACAGCTGCCAGTGAGTATGACTCAGTGCCAGTGCTTAGTCCAGAACAGATGCCTGACAACCCTTATTGGCAGCGTTACCGAGATGCAGGCAACAGCATCGTGTGCATGAGCGACGTTACGGCGGCACCGATGATTCACTTTATTGAGGAATTCTTGACTCATAATCTGATAACGAATGAGGATTGCAATTTCTTGTTTAATTATTCATCGGAACGTCAGCCGGGTGATGCTAATGTGAATGGTGTGATGATGGCAGAACAGAACATTAAGTGCTCTAATGGTTTCGTTCATAAGATGGCGGAGGTGCTCACACCGCTGCCTAATATGGCTGACCTCATTAGTCAAAATGCAAACACGCAGGGGTATGCGAAATTGCTTAATCGTTTCTGTGCACCTTACCGACATGATGCTAACGATCCGATGACGCGCGAATATAATCGTTTGTACAATACCAATATTGACACACTTTATGAAAAGCGATACTTTTCAGAGCGCAGTCAGGGAGGGCAACCTTTGGATTTAACTCCAGACGAAGGACCTGTGAATGGCTTGCTGAAGTTTGATCCTGCATGGAACCAGTTCTATTCAACGACTACGACGACTACTGCGGCGAATGTGGCATTGCAGGAGAACATGGGCGTGATGCTGGTGCCTAGCGACGAGGCTCTGGAGCGTTACTGGAACGAGGGAGCAGGCAAGGTGCTGAAGGAGTATTACGGATCATGGGAAAATGTTCCTGACAAGGTTATATCAAAGATGATAAATGTGAATATGCTTAACTCCTTTACTAATTCTGTGCCAAGCAAATTCTATACGGTGCTGAATGATGCTAATGACGAGTTGGGGCTGAAAACAGAGTTCGTGGATTCTGTCTTTATGGCATGTAATGGCGCTGTGTATTTGACAAACAAGGTGTTCAATCCTGTTGCATACATTTCTGTAACGTTCCCTGCTCTGATCAATGAGACCATGAGCGTGCTGTATTGGGGCGTTGAGCAGCTTGGCTTTGATGTGTATCTGAATTCACAGAATACATATTACAGCCTTTTTGTTCCCAACAATACTTCGCTGCTTGATTACGTGGATCCTTGTTCTTATGGAAAAACTAGCACCCAGCTTTTCCGTTTCCATTATAAGCCTACAGCACAGACAGAAAGAGAGAAAGTGTGGGCGAGCATTTGGAATTATGATACAGAAACAGGAGAAGTGCTTGACTCTATAGGCGAGGCTTCTTATGAACAGATTACTAATCGATTGGAGGATATTCTCAATAGTCATATTGTGATTGGCAATGTGGAAAATGGTAATGTCTTCTACCAGACCAAGGGCGGCAGCATGGTGAAGGTGGACAATGCTTCTGCTGGCGTTGGAGGAATGACTGTTCAAGGCGGATACCAGATAGAGAATAATCGGTCGGTAAAGATTGTAGGTATCTATGATGAGTCTTATGAAGGTAATGGTAAGACATATATTATAGAAGAAGAGCCTATAATGACAGCTCGTAAGTCTGTCTTTGACGTCTTGAACGAACATGAGGAATTCAGCAGATTCCGTGATTTGCTGCAGAGTTCCCAGTTTCTGGAGACAAAGCATGTGATAGGTACCGATGAGCATGGTTGCCCTAGTGAGAACATCTCTCTCTTCAATACCTATCGTTATACGGTTTATGTTCCTACAAACGAGGCAATAGAGGCACTTTATGATTCGAATTTGCTTCCCACTTGGGAGAGGGTTGACAATGAGGACGATGAGGTGGTAAAGGATAGCCTTCGCAATGAAATAGAGAACTTTATCAAGTACCATATTCAGGATAATGCCTATTTCATAGGCCAAGGCGAGGAGAAAGGAGAATTTGAAACATCTGCTTATTCTGTGACTGATGGTAACCTGTCTTACTACAAGCTGAAGACTGAGGTTAATAATGATGGTATTACAATTATTGACGGGGTTGGCAATACTCATAAGGTGTTGAAGACCGATGGCTTGTATAACATTATGGCTCGTGAATATCAGTTTGATTCGTCTGATGCAACGAATGCTAAGAGCATTTATACATCATCTTATGCAGTTATTCATCAGATAGATGGGACGTTAATGTATAAATAATAAACCGTGAATAGTATGAAAACTAAAGAAATAATTACAACACTTGCCATGATGGCAGTGCCATTCTGTGTGTCTGCTCAGACTGCCGGCACGATGATTCGCGGTGTGGTACAAGACGAAATTGACCCTTTGATGGCATGTAATGTTGTGGAGATAGATGAGGCTAATCGTATCGTTGCTCACGCGGTAACCGATATCAATGGTAACTTTGCATTCCGCATCGTTAATCCTAAGCATAAACTTAAGATTTCTTATGTAGGCTATGCAACTCAGATAATTCCTATTAAGGGAACTACTTATACAATTACGATGAAGAGCAACACCCAACTGCAAGAAGTGGTGGTGGAAAAACAGCGTATAGTACAAACTGGTGGTCTTGCCATTCCTGAACGAGAACTTTCTGTTGCGCATCAAATGATTGATGCGAAGGAGTTTGAAGGCCTGCCCATGACTAGCGTCGATGAAGTTTTGCAGGGACGTATTGCTGGACTTGACATCGTTAGCAACTCTGGTAATCTTGGTGCTGGTACAAGCATGCGCCTTCGTGGTGTAAGCTCTATCAATGGTAGCAGCGAACCTCTCATTGTTGTGGATGGCAATGTGTTCGAGAGCGATTATAACAGCAATTTTGATTATGCTAATGCTACTGAAGATCAGTTTGCAGAACTCCTGAATGTAAATCCAGACGATATTGCCAGCATTTCCGTGCTTAAAGATGCGGCTGGTACGGCTATCTATGGTTCTCAAGGTGCCAATGGTGTTATTGAGATAAAGACAAAACGTGGTGTCCGTGGAAAGACTCGTGTTCAGTATTCTTATCGCGCAACACTTACCAATCAGCCTCAAGGTATACGTTTGCTGAATGGCGATCAGTATACGATGCTTATGAAAGAGGCTTATTACAACCCATCTCTCAGCGATGATGCTTCAAACATCCGCGAGTTCAATTATGACACTTCGTGGAATGAATATGAAATGTATAACAATAATACTGATTGGCGCAAGGCAATTCGTCAGAATGGTTTGTTGCAGAAGCATTATGTAAGTCTTTCTGGTGGTGGCGAGAAGGCTAATTTCCGCATTGCAGGAGGATATGACCATCAGACAGGTACGGTAATAGAACAGAAGTTGGATCGTTTCACAACTCGTGTCGCTTTGGACTACTTTGTCAGTGATCGTATAAAGATTGTGACAAACTTTAATATGACCTACACGAATAACAAGAAGAACTACAGCGACTTGCTTACTATTGCCTATCAGAAGATGCCAAATCTTTCTGTGTATGAGCAGGATGCTTTGGGGCGTGACTTGCCTGATTTCTATCATATGCTGAAAACATGTAACCCTGAGCTGCAGCGTGACCAATATACATATGTCAATCCTGTCGCTCTGGCTCAACAGGCAAAGAATGAGGAATCAACTTATCAGATACAGCCTGAATTCCAGCTTGTATATAATTTGTTAGGCGTGAGTGAAGAACAGATGCAGTTGAAGTATGAGGGAAAAATCCTCTTTAATATTTTCAACAAATACAATGATATGTTCTATCCTTCAAGCCTCGTTACGGCTGGTTGGTCTGATACCAATAACAATAGAACAACTGCTAATGCTCACAAGAGTACTGCTATAACAACGACGCACCGACTCACATTTGTGCCACATTTTACTAATACAGACCACTCTTTCATGGCATTTGCTCAGTTCCAGCTGACAGATGGTTCGTCAAAATCAACAAGCTCTACAGTTTGGGGATTGCCAACAGGAGGTATCAGTTCGTCTTTTGCGGATGGTATTGTTAGTGGTTTGGGAACAAGTTCTGGTCAGTGGCGTAGCGTGTATTTGACCTTCTCTGCTCACTATGCATACAAAGGTAAATATATCGCAGATTTTAGCATTCGCCGTGATGGTTCTACGAAATTCGGTGACAATAGCCGATGGGGTAATTTCCCTGCACTTTCTTTCCGTTGGAATGTAAGCGATGAACCATTTATGGAACGTTTCAGATGGATATCAATGTTTTCTGTACGACCAGGTTGGGGTATTGTAGGTAATCAGCCAGGAGGAGAATATCTGTATTTCTCGAAGTATGCCAATGCTCCTGCTTACAACAATAATACTTCTGTCGCTCCAGAGAACATTCGCCTTAGCTCTCTGAAGTGGGAAGAGAAAGAAACGTGGAATATTGGTTTTGACCTTGGATTGTGGAAAAACAAGGTGACTGCTGATTTCAATATTTACACCCAAAAAACAAGTGACCTCTTGATGCCTAATCGTAAAATTCCGACATCTTCAGGTTTTACAGCGTTAGCTAATCAGAATGTTGGTAATATGGTAAATAATGGATGGGAGTTTAATGTGAATGGTCATGAAATCATTAAGTCTGGTAAGTTTAGTGCAGGCTTCAACGTCTCATTTGCTAACAACAAGAATGAGATTACTGAAATGGACGAGACAGTTTTGGCATCTTTAAATTCCGACTTCAGCAAGGATAATGGTTCGTATTTGACACGAGTGCAATTACATAATGCTTTTGGTTCTATTTATGGATTCCGTTATAAAGGCGTATATCAGTATAGTAAGTATTCTGATGTGGAAGTTCCAGGCGTAAGTGGCCCGAATGCTCCTGTCGCTCGTGATGCAAATGGGAATGTTGTTGTGGACAAGAACGGTTACACAACGCCAATGGTTTTCTGTTATGATAGTAACGATAAGAGATTCCTTTATGAATTCAAGGGTGGTGATGCCGTTTATGATGATGTTAACCATGACGGAAACATCAATGAACTAGATATTGTATACTTGGGAAGTTCTTTGCCCAAAATCACTGGTGGATGGGGCTTTAGATTGCAATACGGCCGTTGGAGCTTGAATAGCCAGTTTAATTTCAGAATTGGCAATAAAATTATCAATCAAGCTCGTATGTTGGCTGAAACCATGTACTCTAACAACAATCAGTCTGCAGCAGTTAATTGGCGTTGGCGTGTTGAAGGCGATAATGCAATGATTCCACGTGCACTTTATCGCGAAGGCTATAACTGGTTGGGTAGTGACCGATTTGTAGAAAATGGTTCTTTCTTGCGACTTAACTATACACAGCTGAGTTATTCGCTTGATCCTAAGTTGATAAAAAAATGGGGACTTTCTCAGCTCAGTCTGTATCTGAGTGCTAATAATATCTTCTGTCTCACAGGTTATTCTGGCGCAGATCCAGAAGTTGGTTATGGTAGTTACGGTGTAACAACAGATAGGGCAAGAACCCCTAATGCGCGTTCCTATACACTTGGCGTTACTGTTCAATTCTAAAAAGAGTTAATTATGAAAATTAAAAGTATATATAAATCATTTGCGGGTTTTTTGTGCCTTGCAATATCATCGCAAGCATTACTGAGCAGCTGTGATGATTTTCTCTCGATAGAGCCACAAAATGAGATTGTGCTAGAGAACTATTGGACAGAGGAGGCCGATGTAAATAGTGTGCTTAATTCTTGCTATGCAGCTTTGGAAAGTAATGATTGTATCAATCGGATGGTTGTGTGGGGGGAATTGCGTTCAGATAACATGACTAATGGATCGGGTACAGGACACGCTTTACAGCAGATATTAAAAGAAAACATTCTTGAAACAAATGCTTATACAAAATGGCAATGTTTTTACGAAGTCATCAATCGGTGCAACACAGTTATCCACTATGCCCCAGGTGTTAATGCTATCGATCCTAATTTTACGGATTCCGAATTAGATGCAACTATTGCAGAGGCTACCACCCTTCGTGCTTTGTGTTACTTCTACTTGATACGTACATTCCGCGATGTG
>CAJGCU010000062.1 GCA_904501945.1 uncultured Bacteroidaceae bacterium | reverse complement strand
CGGTCGTAAGGCAAATATTCAAACATCTTATCAAGACGGTCGCCACGCAGAGTAACAGGTTGTTCTAGAGTTCCATCTATTCTCAAACTTCCGCGTATAATCAGACTTGCCCCATTATGAAAGTAAAGCGTTGTTCCAGGACAGATTCGCAATGAAGCATTCTCTGATACAACAAGGCTGTCATAAATAACACGTGGGACATCATCTGACATAAATTCATGATGACCTTCCAATATTTCCCCTTGTAAAATATCAACGTTCATGCCACAAGCCTCAATGACAACCTTTTGTTGTACACCATTTTCAAGCGTGAAAATGATAGCGTCCGAAATTTCCTGTGGGGTATTTAATGCTTGTACAGGAGCATTTAACTTCACAAAAACAAAAATGCTATCCTTTTTCAGCACTTGTACATCATTGATATTCGTACCATTCTGCCCATCTACATTAATAAGAAATCCTGATGTCCCTCCTTTTTCAAGCTTCACGCTGGCAATACGCACTCCTTTATCATTCTTGTTATACACATAGAAGCGTTCTGTCGGGGTAGTTATCCCAGTAAATACTGTATCAAACGCAATGGTGTCTTGGCTAAATTCCAACACGGAATTTCTATCTGCAGTGAATGAGTCTTCGTCGCTGCACGAATAGAAAAGGATAGGGGACAACCCTATAATGATTACATTCCAAAATATGGTAAGAAAAGTAAACTTTTTCATTGCATAAAATATTAATAAAAACATTATATATAACGGAGTTTTTCCTCCTTTATTGTATTATTTTTTATAATATGAAGTGGCACACAGCAACAACATCTATCAAGAATTGCACGCTTATTCATTTTTCCGTTTCCGTATTGCCACTATAAAAGACGAAAGGCATCTCATTTCACAATGAGACACCTTCATTTAGCTGTTTAATAATAATTAGGTATTAGTTTAAGGTAAAAAGATTGTATTCAGGATAACGGCACAAAGTTAAACGATATTTTTGAATATTAAAGAAATGAATAATGTGTTTTTTAACACAAATTACAAGATTTGTTTGTTTTTTATCGATAAACATCATCAAAACCACGAAAAACTTTTGTAATTTTGCAGTCAGAATTACATCGACACATAATAATATTTACTATATCTAATAATGAGTACAGAACAGATAGAAGAGATAAAGTCTGAAGAGTGTAAAAAAGAATCACTCAACTTTATTGAAGAACAAATAGTTAAAGATTTAGCTGAAGGGAAAAATGGTGGAAAGGTTCAGACAAGATTTCCACCTGAACCCAATGGCTACTTGCATATAGGACATGCAAAAGCCATAGCTCTCGATTTTGGTATTGCCCAGAAATATGGCGGCATTTGCAATCTACGTATGGATGACACCAATCCACAAAAAGAAGACACAGAATATGTTGAAGCCATCAAACGTGATATTGAGTGGCTTGGTTTCAAGTGGGACAAAGTACTGTATGCCAGTGACTATTTCCAGCAACTTTGGGATTTAGCAGTCGAACTTATTAAACAAGGTAAGGCTTACATAGACGAACAAACCGCGGAACAGATTGCAGAACAGAAAGGCACACCAACTCAAGCGGGTGTTGACTCGCCATATCGCAATCGCCCAATAGAAGAAAGTTTACGCTTATTCGAAGAGATGAATTCAGGCAAGATGGAACCAGGCAAGATGGTTCTTCGTGCAAAAATAGATATGGCAAGTCCCAATATGCATTTCCGTGACCCTATCATGTACCGTGTACTCAATATGCCACACTGGCGTACTGGAAACACGTGGAATGCTTATCCAATGTATGACTATACACATGGTCAGTGCGACTATTGGGAAGGAGTTACTCACTCTCTCTGTACGCTCGAGTTTGTCAGCCATCGCCCACTTTACGACCTCTTTGTTGATTGGGCGAAGCAGGTTGATGGAGACGATCAGCCTTTAGATGACAATCGTCCTCGACAGACCGAGTTCAACAAGCTGAATCTCACACACATTCTTCTTTCTAAACGCAATTTGCTCGTACTGGTAAAAGAAGGAGTAGTAAATGGCTGGGACGATCCTCGCATGCCGACAATTTGCGGATTCCGCCGTCGCGGATATAGCCCAGAAGGCATTCTGTCGTTCATCAACAAGATTGGCTACACCAAATTCGATGCTCTTAACCAGATGTCACTTTTCGAATCCGCTGTACGCGATGACCTCAACAAACGCGCATTGCGAGTAAGCGCAGTTGTTGACCCCGTGAAACTTGTCATCACAAACTTCCCTGAAGAAGAGACTGAAACTTATACAGCTATAAACAACCCTGAGAACGAAGCTGACGGAACGCATGAGATTGAGTTCAGCCGTGAATTATGGATTGAACGCGATGATTTCATGGAAGACGCTCCTAAGAAATTTTTCCGTCTCGGTCCAGGTAAACAAGTACGACTAAAAAACTCATACATCATTCAATGTCCTGAAAATATCGAGGATTGCGTGATAAAGGATGCCAATGGTAACATTTTGGAAATTCATGCAGAGCTGATTCCTAACACTAAAACAGGACAGGAAAACAGCAATATGAAAATAAAGGGAAAGACCATCCATTGGGTAAGTTGTAAACATTGCATTGAAGCAGAAGTACGCAACTACGACCGCTTGTGGCTTGTAGAGAATCCTCGCGACGAAGTGGCTGCTTATTCAAAAGAAAATGGAGATGTACGCGGCATTGAGGCCATGCGTCCATTCCTTAACCCAAACAGTCTTGAAATCAAGAAGGCTTATGTAGAGAAATGGCTTGCGACAAGAAAGCCAATGGAATATCTTCAGTTCCAGCGTATTGGATACTACAATGTAGACCCAGAATCTACACCAGATCGACTTGTTTTCAATCGTACTGTAGGTTTAACAGATGCCTGGAAAAAGATGAATAAATAAATACGCCTTTCTCTCCGATTATGGCAAAAGATTATTTCCAATCAGAAGAGTTTAAAAAAGTATTAAGAATTTACGAGCAGCGTCAAGACAAAGGCAAAAGCGTCTATCTTGACGCTGAAGACTTTGCTGACATAGCCGACTATTATTTGTCTATTGACAAAATCGACTTAGCAACGGAAACTCTTAATATGGGCAAATCCATTCATCCTGAAAACGAAAGCCTCCTTGTTGTTCAAAGTGCCGCATACATGCTTCAACGCATGTACAACGAAGCCGAGAACATTCTCAAAAAGCTTGACATAAACAATTCTGATGTAAAATACCAAGTGGCTCAGATTCAGTACGCAAAGTATCATGATGATGAGAAGGCCGAAAAAATATGGAGAGAATGGCTAATTCTTGACAACAAAGAAGCATCGCCTGCAGATGAAAGGTGGCGAGAAGATTATATCCATATCATTTCTTCTATAACCGAACTGCGCGGAAATAACTCTAAAACAGGGGAAAAGGATTGGAGCGTAGAAATGGCACGCAAATGGATAAACGAATACATCGAAAAGTTTCAACCATTAGGAAGATTTGAGTCCGACATCCATTTGGCAGATATTTGTCGCGAGAGCGATTTGACCGACTTAATGTGCCAAGTCCTTGTTCAAATTCTTGAAGAGCAGCCTTATCTGAAAAAAGGGTGGTCGAATCTCGCTTTAGCATACTACACACAAGGAAACTGCGAACAGGCATTGGAAGCTTGCGATTTTGCATTGGCCGTTGACCCTGATGATATGGAGGCATTGCTGACTAAAGCACACACGTTAAATCTCATGGGAGAGAAAATAGCCTCCAAGCCCATTTTCAAAGAATACTTGGACAAGGGAGGAGATGCCATACAGGCAATCCCTTATGCTGAAGCACTCTTTCTCAACAAAGAAAACGAGGAAGCACTTAAAGAACTCTCGTGGTTGAGGTCTGTGTTCAAAGAAAAAAAACTTGAAGCAGGAGATTTGTGGTTCGACACATCGCATGAAACAGAAGAGGATAGACAGAAAGCCAAAGCACAATACGAGGAATTCAACGACCTCTTTGAGAAAGTTTTTACTGATATAGGCGACTTGTATTACCATCATGGGTATTATGAAGAATGTCTCAATACTCATATATCCATTATAACAGACAATCCTTTTTGTGCTGAATCCTATTTCATGATGGGAGTCTGCTATTTAGCATTAAATTCTCACGAAAAAGCATCTGGGAATTTTGCCTGTGCACTGAAACATGCCGATGATCAAGTAATGATGGGAGTTGATATTGCCCTAACATTCATCCTAAACGATTTTGATGCTTTTGCTTTAGATGTCCTCGATGCCATTAGCAAAATTGCCGCCAACAGCAATAGTCCGTTTGTCAAAAACATATCAGTGGCCAAATCTCTGGCTTACCTGAAGACGGGAAACGCAGAACAATTTCTGCATCATTTCAAAACAGCCTGCCAGGTAAGCCCAGAACTTGTTGAAAAAGTTTTTGACGGATATTTTCCTTCAGATATGCCTATTGGACAATGGAGCGACTATGCAGAGAAGGAAATTGATATGTTGTTAAAGAAATTTAAGAAAGAAAATTTGTATATTACAGGAAATTCGTAACTTTGCATTTGGAAATGATTATACGGGCTTTTTGATGACAAGATTGTTTGCAGATGATGATGCTCTCCTTAGCACGATAAGCTCCAAATTCAAAAACGTTTTCATCATATTATATGGTACATAATAAATTCAAAGGCCTGGGTGTTGCACTTATCACCCCTTTCACAAAAGAAGGAAATGTGGATTTTGTAGCACTTCGCCGCTTGTTTGATTATCAGCTTTCAAATGGAGTTGATTTCATTTGTATTCTTGGCACAACTGCTGAAACTCCAACACTTTCAGTAGAAGAACGTCAGCAAATCAAAGAACTTGCCGTAGAGAAAGTAAACGGACAGGTGCCAATTTTGATGGGATGTGGCGGAAATAATACTGCTGGCATTGTTGAACAGATAAAAACAGGCGATTTTGACGGCATAGATGGAATTCTTTCTGTTTGTCCTTATTACAACAAGCCATCACAAGAAGGTCTTTATCAGCATTTCAAGGCTATTGCTTCTGCTGCAGAGAGTCGTAATTTATCTGTCGTACTTTACAATGTTCCTGGACGCGTAGGAGTAAACATGACAGCCGAAACCACGCTACGTCTCGCCAATGAATGCGAAAATATTGTCGCCATCAAGGAAGCATCGGGCAATTTCACTCAGATTGATGACATTATAAAAAATAAGCCTGCAAATTTCGATGTAATTTCTGGTGATGACGGTATTACCTTCCCTTTAATCACATTAGGAGCCGTTGGCGTAATTTCTGTGATAGGCAACGCTTTGCCAAAAGAATTTAGTCGAATGGTTCGTCTTGCATTGAATGGTGACTATCAAAATGCCCTCATCATTCACCATAAATTTACAGAACTGTTCAAGCTACTCTTTGTTGACGGAAACCCTGCAGGAGTCAAGGCTATGCTCAATGCCATGGGGCTTATTGAGAACGAGCTCCGTTTGCCACTTGTACCTTCTCGTATCTCCACGATGGAAAAAATTTCGTCAATCATTAAAGAGCTGAATATTAAGTGGTAATAAAATTAAATTTAAGTATTTAACAATATAAAGTAAAGCCCTTGCTGTAATTTATGCAAGGGCTTTACTTTTCGAAATGCTGATAATCTTTCGTCGTATTCCAGTTCCCTCCCCAACGAAAACCGTGTTGAATGAAAAGAAGATAGCAGAGGTCGCTTTTGTCGATAAGAGGTACTTTCGTCTGTTTACTGCCAGAACGACGATTCGCATAAGCCCTGCCTGCTGATGGCTGTACCTTGCCGGTGCGCGTATTCAAACAAGGGTTGTAGAGAGGATTAATGTCTATAGCCAGCCCCAGAGAATGTTTGGAGAGTTTAGTGGAACCTGCTATTGGACGATAGTTAAAACACGACGTGTTGTTGGCGGCCATGCTCTTTTCGTCATCTGCATCGTAGTCATCAACAAGTGTTATCCGCTCTATCTTATACTCATTCAAATACAATTCACGAAAGATGTCCAGCAAGTCTTGAGCAATGGAAGCGTGACAAATTAGTTCTCCCAGCTGAGTCTTTCCGTCCACATTGCGATGCAGCACGTGTAGATAGCGGAGTGTGGAACGCGGCTGCCTGCAATTCTCCTTGTAAGATTTTGCGTAAATCCTATCAAAAATAACATCTGTGATAGGGAAGGATCTGAAACAAGAATCTATTCCATAGCTTTCAATCGCTTCATCACTCACCACCTCTGCTGCCACCCACTTTCTAAGCACTTCCGTTTCATCTGAAGCGAAAGCAGGTGAAGGAATGTACAAAACGATAACAAACATCCATAAACGGAAGGATTGCGTGAAGAGATTTCTGTGCATCTATGCGTATTGATTACAAGGGTTGGCAAATTGGTGAAATAAAATTTTCACAAAGATAGAAGAAAAAAAGCATTTCGAAAAAGTTTTGAAAATAAAATCGACATGAATGTTGTTAATAAAGTACTCAAACAGGCTTGTCGCGCAGCTTTAGGATGAACCCTGCATTGCAATTTGGATACACCCTCTATCGTAACCACCTTGCACCCTTCATCATAATTACGGCCAGCTTGGCAAGCATCCAAAAGTGTCCTGAGAGTCTTGTACCCCATAACCATGAAGGAATCTCAAGCATAGCATAGATGGGCTTGAATTGATTGCTGATTATCACAGAAATTTGTCATAAAAGACAACTAGAATGAGAACAAAAACCCCCTCTATAATATTCTTTTTCTCTCATTTTAGAAAATATAACTTTCCTTGTGATGGATATTAGAATAAAAAAGTGTAAATTTGAAGAGAAATTTAATATAAAATATATAGTTATGGAAAATAAGATTCAAGAACTTGCCGAAAAGCTTCTGAAAGACGGAGTGGAAAAAGGCAATGCCGAGGCTGAAAAAATCATTACGGCTGCAAATGAAAAAGCAGCTCAGATTATCGCTGATGCAAAGGCAAAAGCCGAAGAAATTGAGCAGTTGGCACAGAAGAATGCCAAAGGCTTGGAAAGCAATACTAAGAGCGAAATCAAGATGTATGCAGCTCAGACTCTCAATGCTTTGAAGAGCGAGGTGACAAACGTTGTTGGCGACAAGATTGTGAAAGAGGCTGCTGCTGAAATTGCTGGAAATAAGGATTTCATGAACGAGTTCATTCTGAAACTCGCAGAAAAGTGGGGAGCAGGCGAAGAAATTATCGTATCTGCCGCTGACGCTGCAAGCCTGAAGGCACTCTTTGCACAGAAAGCAAAGGCTCTGCTCGACAATAACGTGAAGATTGAAGAAGTTAATGGCCAGAAAACACTCTTCACAATTCAGCCGGCAGACGGTTCTTACAAAGTGAATTTCGGCGAAGCAGAATTTGAAGAGTTCTTCAAGTCTTTCCTTCGTCCACAATTGGTTGAAATGATATTCTAATACGGCTTAAGGTTGTACGGCTTTGCAGATTGCAAACGCAGCAAGAAAAACGTAAAACCTCAAAACCTCAAAACCCGTAAGATAATGGGAAATTACTATTGTTTAATGGCAGGTTTGCCTGATGTCACTCTTGGCTGCACCAAAACGGACGTTAGCATTGCCGACTTAAGAGAAGAATTAGATTTAACTCTGTCAGAGACTGACAAGAAAATCATGTATTACTTCTTCCTTGAGAATGACTGCGCTAACATTGTCAAGCTGCTGAAGAATCCCAATGCAGAAATTGACTGCAATGGCAATATGACCATGGAACAGTATGTCGACTTGATAACTTCGGCAAAAGAGATGAACTTCAACGTCCATCGCTACCCATCTTTCATGAGTGAGTTTGTCCGACACTATACATATAATAAAGACAAAGAAGGATACTTCCCTGAAGATGACATCCTTTATCTTTTTTATCAGTATGCGATAAAAACTTGCCCCAGCAAAATGGTTCGCAGATGGTACAAACTCAATCTTGATATCGCCAACATCCTCACAGCATTCCTGGCACGCAAGAACGGATGGGCGGTAGCAAACTTCATTCAGGGAAACAATGATGTGACAGAAATGATTCTCACAAACAACACCAAGGACTTCAATTTAACAACAGAGTATGACTATGTGGCAGATTTGATGAAGATTGTTGACTGCGAAGACCCTGTGGAGAAAGAGAAAAAGATTGATGCCTTCAAATGGCTCTGGCTGGAAGAAAGCACATTCTTTAACATATTCTCGATTGATGCTGTTTTTGCCTATTTATGCAAACTCGACATGCTTGCTCGCTGGGAAAAACTTGACGTGGAAAAAGGTCAGGAAACATTCCGCCAAATCATAGAAAACTTGCGTGGCGAAGCACGTGTTCCTGAAGAGTTTCAAACGAAATCACTTTACAACAAAAGTGAATCCGCCTATAATAAATCTGAAAAATAAAACAAAAATAATATGACAAAAGGAACTGTTAGTGGCGTTATTGCCAACATGGTGACTCTCTCTGTTGATGGCCCTGTTAAGCAAGGAGAAATTTGCTATATAGAAACAGGTGGCGACAAATTGATGAGTGAGGTCATCAAGGTGGTGGGTAGCGATGTGTATGTCCAAGTGTTTGAAAGCACACGCGGACTTAAAGTCGGCGCACCCGCTGAATTTACGGAACACATGCTTGAAGTACAGCTCGGCCCAGGCATGTTGTCTAAGAATTATGACGGTTTGCAGAACGACCTCGACAAAATGGAAGGCGTCTTCCTGAAACGAGGACAGTACACAGAACCTCTTGATGCTGACCGCGAGTGGGATTTCACTCCAATTGCAAAAGTGGGCGATGAAGTTGAAAACTCTGCATGGCTTGGCGAAGTGATAGAGAATTCACAGAAGCTCAAGATAATGGCTCCATTCCAGATGGAAGGCAAGGCTAAAGTAAAGAGCATCGTACCAGCAGGAAAATATAAAATACACGATGTAATCGCTGTACTCGTGCAGAATGATGGCACGGAGATTCAAGTGGACATGATTCAGCGTTGGCCAGTAAAGTTCGCCATGACCAACTACAAAGAAAAGCCACGTCCATTCAAGCTGCTTGAAACCGGCGTTCGTACAATAGACACTTTCAATCCTATTGTAGAAGGTGGCACAGGCTTTATCCCTGGCCCATTCGGTACAGGAAAGACCGTGCTTCAGCACGCTATCTCCAAGCAGGCAGAAGCAGACATCGTGATTATTGCAGCATGTGGTGAGCGTGCAAACGAGGTTGTGGAAATCTTCACAGAGTTCCCTGAACTTGACGACCCACACACCGGTCGTAAGCTGATGGAGCGTACCATCATCATCGCCAACACCTCAAACATGCCTGTAGCAGCACGTGAAGCATCTGTATACACAGCAATGACTATGGCAGAATACTACCGTTCAATGGGACTTCGTGTTTTGCTGATGGCCGACTCCACATCACGTTGGGCGCAGGCACTCCGTGAAATGTCAAACCGTATGGAAGAACTTCCTGGACCTGACGCATTCCCAATGGACCTTGGAGCATTAATTAGCAACTTCTATGGACGTGCAGGATATGTTTACCTAAATAACGGGGAAGTGGGATCTATCACATTCATCGGTACGGTTTCACCTGCAGGTGGTAACTTGAAAGAGCCTGTTACAGAAAACACAAAGAAAGTAGCACGCTGTTTCTATGGACTTGAACAGGATCGTGCCGACAAAAAACGTTATCCTGCAGTTAATCCAATTGACTCATATTCAAAATATTTGGAATACCCAGAATTTGCAGAATACATATCAAAGAAGATTAACGACAAGTGGATTCCTAAGGTACTGGATTTGAAGACTCGTATGCTGCGTGGTAAAGAAATTGCAGAGCAGATCAACATTCTTGGTGACGACGGCGTGCCAGTTGACTACCATGAAGTATTCTGGAAGTCAGAGGTTATCGACTATGTTATCCTTCAGCAAGACGCATTCGACGAAGTTGATGCTGTAACATCTCTTGAGCGTCAGGAAGACATTCTGAATCTCGTCACAGAAATATGTGAAAAAGACTTCAAGTTCACTGAATTTGGCGACTGCGTGACTTACTTCCGTAAGCTCATCAACCTCTGCAAACAGATGAACTACTCAGAATACAAGAGCGAACAGTACAACGATTTTGTTTCACAAATAAAGGCAATGCTTGCCGCTGCTTAAACTATGGCTACAGCTTTTCAGAAAGTATATACAAAAATAGGCCAAATCACAAAGGCCACCGTTTCCCTTAAAGCAAAGGGGGTCGGATATGATGAGCTTGCAACTATCAATGGAAAGTTAGCTCAGGTTGTAAAAATCGCAGGTGACAATGTAACGCTGCAGGTATTTGAGGGTACAGGCGGCATCCCAACCAATGCAGAAGTCGTTTTCCTAGGAAAAGCACCTTCTCTGAAAGTAAGTGAACAGCTGGCAGGACGCTTCTTTAACGCTTATGGAAACCCAATCGACGGAGGTCCTGAAATAGAAGGAAAAGAAGTTGAAATCGGTGGTCCTTCAGTTAACCCCGTTCGTCGCAAGCAGCCATCAGAGCTGATCGCAACAGGTATTGCAGGTATCGACTTGAACAACACTCTTGTTTCTGGCCAGAAGATTCCATTCTTTGCCGACCCTGACCAGCCTTTCAACGAAGTAATGGCAATGGTTGCGCTTCGTGCAAAGGTGGACAAGATTATTCTTGGCGGTATGGGTATGACCAACGATGACTATTATTTCTTCAAGAACACCTTCTCTAATGCTGGTGCGCTTGACCGCATCATCGCTTTCATGAACACGACAGAAGACCCTGCTGTAGAGCGACTTCTGATTCCAGACATGGCTTTGACCGCTGCTGAATACTTCGCAGTAGAGAAGCATGAAACAGTATTGGTTCTTCTGACCGACATGACTTCTTATGCAGACTCTCTATCTATCGTGAGCAACCGTATGGACCAAATTCCATCAAAAGACTCAATGCCAGGTTCACTTTATTCAGACTTGGCAAAGATTTACGAAAAGGCTGTACAGTTCCCAGAAAGTGCAGGAGGCGGCTCCATCACAATCATTGCCGTTACCACACTCTCTGGTGGAGACATCACTCACGCTGTTCCAGACAACACAGGTTATATTACAGAAGGCCAGCTCTATCTGCGCCGCGATTCAGATGTTGGTAAAGTTATTGTTGACCCATTCCGTTCACTGTCTCGTCTGAAGCAGCTCGTCTCTGGTAAGAAGACACGCAAGGATCACTCACAGGTAATGAATGCAGCCATCCGTCTTTATTCAGATGCGGCCAATGCAAAAACCAAGCTCGAGAACGGTTTTGACCTCACCGACTACGACTTGCGCTGTCTGGACTTCGCAAAAGATTATGCCAACAAACTTCTTGCCATAGACGTCAATCTAGATACGACTGAAATGCTAGATGTTACATGGAGTTTGTTTGTCAAATACTTTAATTTGGAAGAGGTTAATATCAAGAAAGAATTTACCGACATTTATTGGAAGTAATATATGGCGATAAAGTTTCAATATAACAAAACATCGCTTCAGCAAATTGAGAAGAACCTAAAGATGCGACAGCGCACCTTGCCCATCATTAAAAGCAAGGAAACAGCATTGCGTCTGGAGGTGAAGAAAAGCAAGGAAGAGGCAGATGCTTTGGAAGAGAAACTGCAACAGCAAATCGGCGGCTACGAATCCATGTATGCCCTTTGGGGGGAATTTGACACGTCTCTGGTTAGCTTAAAAGATGTACAACTTGATGTAAAGAAAATTGCTGGCGTTCGAATACCAGTGCTTCTAAACATTGAGCTTGACGTAAAACCCTTTGGCTTGTTTTCAGCTCCAAAGTGGTATTTCGACGGCATCAATCTGTTGCAGGGACTTGCCAAAACTGCTGTAGAACGCGAGTTCGTTTTAGCCAAGCTTCATCTACTCGATCATGCGCGTAAGAAAACAACCCAAAAAGTGAATCTCTTTGAAAAGGTTCAAATACCAGGTTATCAAGAAGCTGTACGTAAAATCAAGCGATTCATGGAAGACGAAGAAAACCTTTCTAAGTCTTCACAAAAGATACTCAAGTCTCTTCAGGAGGCAAGAGCAAGAAAGGAGGCAGAGACTGCGGTATGATACAAGACATGAAAAAACTGACATTCCTCATCACTAACGGGGAATACGAAAAGTTCATCGACGACATTCGTCAGTTAGGTGTCATTCATGTTGAAGAACTTCAGCAAGGTGCTACCAGCGAAGAACTGCAAGCCGGGCTTGACTTGGCTGAGCGATACAAAAGCGCCTTGAATGCCCTTAACTTTGCTGTCGAATCCTACGAATCAACTCAGACTTATACAGTTCTTCCTGCCGATGCTTCACAAGGCATAAATTTGATAGAGAAGATTGAAAATCTGCTGGCTGAAGAAAATAACGTAAAGCATAACATCGATGCTGCAGAAGATGCTATCCAGCAACTGGAACCATTTGGAGAATTCAGTTGGGAAAGCATTCGACAGCTTGAGCAGACAGGCTACAAGCCTTATTTCTATGCTGTTAACTCCAAACTGTACAAAGCAGAGTGGGGAGATGCTTATTTTGCAACTCCAGTCAATGAAATCAACAAAAAAACATATTTTGTTGCATTTTCAAACGAAGATGCGGAACCTGCCATTACAGCAGAACGTCTTTTCCTGCCAGAAAAGCCACTTTCTTATTATCAGGAAAAGAAGAAGAACTTTACAAAACAGCTGAATGAGATTCGCGAAAAACTGCTGAAAATCAATACAGAAAGTCGTGTATCAATAGAAGCTGGACAGTTGGAAAATGAAAACAACATACAGCTGTCAAAAGTGCGTCTCTACAATGAAGATGTTGCCAATGGTGCAGTAAAACTCATGATTGGCTGGACTTTGGCTGACAATACAGACCAAGTTGTTGATTATCTGGAAAAGGAACACATCTTCTATGAGATTTCAGATCCTGCATTCGAAGATAATGTGCCTATCAAGATAAAGAACGACAAGTTCTCTTCATTGTTCGAACCAATCTTGCGCATGTATTCGTTGCCAAATTACCACGATATCGACCCGCTGCCGTTCTTCGCTCCATTCTTCATGCTCTTCTTTGGACTCTGCATGGGAGACCTCGGCTATGGATTGATTATCACGCTTATAGGAATCGTTATTGCTTTGACAAAACCAAGCATTGCATCATATGGAAAACTTGCTGCTTTGCTGGGAGGAATGACAAGCATTTGTGGATTCATCACAGGAACTTTCTTTGGCATTGACCTGTCATCTGTCGACTGGGAGTTCATGAAACCCATTCAGCCATATTTTGTCAATGATTCCATGAAAGACAGTTTCTTTGGCTATTCACCTATGATGGTCATTTCTGTCATTATCGGTCTCATACAGGTGCTGCTTGGCATGACGCTGGCAGGATGTAAGGCTGTGAAGAACTATGGTTTCATCTATGGAGTAGGAAAGTTCTCTTGGGTTGTGGCACTTGTTAGTGCAACAATACTCTTTGGCCTACCTCTCTTTGGAGCAGAATTGTCTCAAGTGACCCAAATCATCCTTTATGTGCTGATTGCGATTTCTGCACTCGGCATCTTCTTCCTGAACAACCCTAATGCATACAAAAAGGACTCTGCTCTTGGCAAAGCCCTTGGTGTTGGCAGCAACTTGGGAGCAGGACTTTGGGCCACATATGGAATGTCAACCGGCTTGCTGGGCGACCTTCTCTCCTACATCCGTCTTTTCGCTCTTGGCTTGACAGGCGGCGTCTTAGGCTCTGTATTCAATAGCCTTGCATTGGAAATGAGTCCAGACATTCCTGTTATCCACGAATTGGTAATGATTCTCATCTTACTCTTCGGACACGGCATCAACTTCGGACTCTGTATGATTTCTTCATTCGTACACCCGATGCGACTCACTTTCGTCGAGTATTTCAAGAATGCAGACTTCGAAGGTAACGGAAAAGAATACCAACCATTTATGATAAAAGAAAAAAACAAATAAATTCATTAACCCGGCCCCTTTAGTGTCATATTAAGCCCTTCTCATGGGTGACGAAAGCGTGGTCATAAAACATTTTATTAAATTATGTCTCCAGTACTTTTAGCTTACCTTGGTGTAGCCCTCGCAGTAGGACTCTCAGGTATCGGTTCCGCTTACGGCGTAACCATCTGTGGTAATGCCGCTATCGGCGCATTCAAGAAGAACCCATCTGCTAGCGGTTCTTACATTGGTCTCGCAGCCCTTCCATCATCACAGGGTCTGTACGGATTCGTAGGATTCTTCATCCTCAATCCACTCGTAACAGAGAATATTAGCATGTTCGCAGCATGTGCAGTTCTTGGTGCAGGTCTCGCACTTGGCGCAGTAGCACTTTTCTCAGCTATTCGTCAGGCAAAAGTTTGTGCTAACGGTATCTCTGCCATCGGTGCAGGTCACAACGCATTCGGTACAACAATGGTGCTCGCCGTGTTCCCTGAGCTTTACGCAATCTTAGGCCTTCTCGTGCTCATCCTCATTGCAGGTTCAATCCCTGCAGCTGCATAAAAAGCAGAACAATAGCAAAATGCAACAAGGCGACTTTCAACAATGAAAGCCGCCTTGTTTCGTTATTACATGAACTAGATGAAAAAAAGTAATTTAAATTGATGTGCTCTTCATTGACAATTTGACATTGACAACGTGATATGGGCAGAGCAATGATTGGTGTGAAGCACAATAATTAAAAAGATGCTGCCCCTTTATAGAATCTCCTGTGCACAAAATTGATAGGGGATATAAGTCACGAGGAACTCACTCTTTATCGTAATTACGATATGCCCTTCAGCATAATTACGATACACCTTTCACCTTAAAGGCGATGCACTCGCTAATGAAGTGAGCCCTTTTTCTGTACAAAAAGAGAAGCTTTTCTTCCATAATCATCTTTTTTTCACTATCTTTGTGCTCACAAACTATAGAAATCTTTTTACATGAAATCAATAAGATTTATTTTCTTAGTATGCGGCCTTGCCGTTTCGTGCTTGTCTCATGCTCAAAGAAATGCTGTTTATCAGCAATACATTGACCAGTACAGCGATATGGCAATTGACCAGATGCGTCGCTACAAGATTCCAGCCAGCATCACGATGGCACAAGCCATATTGGAGAGTGGGG
>CAJGCU010000061.1 GCA_904501945.1 uncultured Bacteroidaceae bacterium | reverse complement strand
TAATATTTTACAAGGGGAAATATTGGAAGGTCATCATGAATTTATGTCAGATGATGTCCCACGTGTTATTTATGATAGCCTTGTTGTATCAGAGAACGCTTCATTGCAAATCTGTCCAGGAACAACGCTTTACTTTCATAATGGGGCAAGTCTGATTGTACGAGGAAGTTTGAAAATAGACGGGACGCTTGAACAGCCTGTTACTCTGCGTGGCGACCGTCTTGATAAGATGTTTGAGTATTTGCCTTACGACCGTTTGGAAAACCAGTGGGGGGGCATTTATCTGCATCCTTCATGTCAAGGGTGTTCTATTAACTATGCAGATATACATAGCGGAAATTATGGAATCATTTGTGATAGCATTGCAGGAAAACTAAGTGTTGAAAACTCTGTAATTCACAATATTGCAGGCTTTGGTCTTTATTTGCAGGATTCTCATGCTATTGTTGCTAACACTCAGATTTCTAATGCGAAATACGATTGTGTGAGCATTTATGGTGGCACATCCGATTTTTACCATTGTACCATTGCGCAATTTTACCCTTGGGATGCAGACAGAGGCAATGCTCTTTATTTGAGCAACTACATTGGAGAAGAGACTCACCATATACAATCTGCGAATTTCTACAATTGTTTTGTTACAGGATATGCGGATGATGAAGTTTTTGGAAATCCAGGCGAACTCCCTTTGAACATTCATTTTTACAATAGTGTATTGATGACTGATGTGTCTGATGAAACATATTTTTACGAGTGCGTCGAGGATTCTGAAGATTTACCAGCATATAAAGACTCGAATTTTAGGACTCTCGACACGCACGCTTACTTTTATGATTTTCGGCTTGATTCACTTAGTACGGCACGCAGCAAGGGGGCTGCAGCTTATTCAAGCCTATATCCTGTTGATCGTCTGGGTGTGCAGCGTGGAAGCTTTCCAGATGCAGGATGTTATCAGTTTGAGTAAGAAAGTCACTTTACAATATTATACGAAATAACGGAGGGACAATTCCAATAAGGAAGTTGTCCTTCATTTTTTGTTAACTCCTTTCTTTTTTTTGTCTTTTTGTAAAAGGAAAAGATCGATGGAATGGAGAAAAACAGAATAAAAAGTGGATACTCTGTATGTGAGTATCCACGCCTTCTAATTGATAAAGTGAGAAAATATCATTCAATCATCCACATTCGTTGCTCACGCAACCTTTTGTGGTGAATGTATGCCCTGGCATTCTCACGAACTAAGGGCATAATCATCTGAAAATTAATTTATTTTTTTTCATTCAATCTTAAAATACATTCTCGTGCTTACATATATATCAAATAGTTGTTTTTCTAAAAAGGTGCAGGTGATGGCATGGAAGAAATGTCCAATCCATCGAAAGAATCGCCACTTTCGTTGTTGAATCTAGATGGCGTTGGTTTGATTGTACCATCGTCTGATGGCATTGGTGGTACTTCGTCATCAAGATTCATGAAACGCGCATGCTCGCCACGGAAACGAAGGCGCACATCGCCTACAGCACCATTACGATGCTTGGCTATGATGATTTCGGCTATACCTTTTAAGTCGTTATTATATTGATCTTTATAAATCTTGTAGTATTCTGGGCGATGAATAAAGCATACCATGTCGGCATCTTGCTCAATGGCACCTGATTCACGAAGGTCGCTCAGCTGTGGACGTTTGCTGTCTGGGTTGTCTGGAGTATTACTTGTTCGCTGCTCAACCGAACGGTTCAACTGTGACAAGGCAATGATAGGAATGTTCAGTTCCTTTGCAAGTCCTTTCAAAGAGCGTGATATGGTGGAAACTTCTTCCTGGCGTGAATTATAAGACATGCCAGAAGCGTTCATCAACTGCAGGTAGTCAATAATTATCATCTTCACACCATAGTCGCGTACTAATCTACGTGCTTTTGTGCGAAGTTCAAATACGGAGAGAGAGGGTGTGTCGTCTACATAAAAAGGAGCTCCGTACAGTTCGTTCATTTTGAGTGACAACTGGCTCCATTCATATGGTGCTAACTGGCCGCTCTTGATTTTTTCACCTGAAATCTCACATACATTAACCAGCAAACGGTTAACCAGCTGAACGTTAGACATTTCAAGAGAGAACATCGCGATAGGAATCTTTTGGTCGACAGCCATATTGCGCGCCATTGAAAGCACAAATGCTGTTTTTCCCATCGCAGGGCGAGCGGCAATGATGATGAGGTCGGAATTCTGCCAGCCAGAAGTCATTGCGTCCAGCTTGTCAAATCCAGAAGATAGTCCAGAAAGTCCGTCTGTTCGCGCTGCCGCTTTTTGCAGAAGTTCGTATGCTTCTTGAATGACAGGGTCAATCTGCGTGAAATCCTTCTTCAAGTTTGACTTGGATAGTTCAAATAACTTTCCTTCAGCCATCTGCATCAGCTCCTGGATGTCTTGACCGTCGTCGAATGCTAATTTCTGAATGTTGCTAGTGTATGAAATAAGGTCTCGCGCAAGAGCTTTCTGTGCTACAATGCGCGCATGATATTCAAGGTGAGCCGCTGAAAGCATCGAGCGTGACAACTCTGCAATGTAAGCTGCGCCACCAGCATTTTCAAGTTCTCCTGTTTGTTGCAACTGGTCAACAACCGTAAGCACGTCAACAGGTGCGTCTTTTGCCACAAGAGATTGAATCGCTCTATAAATGACTTGATGCTTTGATTCATAGAATGAATGTGGCTTCAGGAAATCTGATACCGTTCCAAAAGCATCCTGCTCGATGATGCACGCACCAATCACAGCCCTCTCAAGCTCAACGGCTTGAGGCTGCAATCTGCCCAGCAAAGCAAGCTGTTCTTGCTCGCTGTTGCGAGTCGTCCTGGAACGAGTGGATTTCTTTTGTTCTGGCATTGTCTTTATACAGATTAAGGTAAATCGAATGACCTGAATTCTCTCTTTATCGTTTGCAAAATTATAAAATAATAATGTAATTAACAAGGCTTTATGAAAAAAAATATCAACACATAAATCGTGAAACTGTTGATAACTTTAGCAAAACTGTTGATAACTTGTAAAAATAAGCCGATTTCATCGGATAAACGCCTTGTATGCATAATTTGCCATTAGAAAAAGAAAAAGTATTGGTATCAAATCATTGGAATTGATTTTTTATCAGAAAACGTGATGAAATTTACAAGAAGGAACGGTGTGATGTACCTTCTCTTCTTTAATACACCTTGTATCGTAAATACGATGAAGGGTACAACATAATTACGATATAAGGTGTGCCGTAATTGTGATAAAGGGCGAGAAAAAGGCAAGACGGAAGATTTATGCTGTTTTTGACAGGCGTTGATGCCCTCTCGCCATACCAGATATGTGGCCAAATTGAAATGTCAATGTAGCAACTATTGCCATAAAAGCTATTTTTTTGCTATTTATTAAATAAGTATGGATTTATTTTTTTCAATAATTTAAAAAGTCTTAACTTTGTAACGGATTTAGACAGTCAGCGGATGATGTCCGTTGGTTGTTTTTAATTGTTTTTGATAAAAGAATAAAACTTATAACAGTTAATATTAACAATAATATGGCGAATGTAATTAAGCTAAAAAAAGGTCTTGACATCAATCTGAAAGGCAAGGCTACAGCTAAAATTTCGGCAGCCAGCGCATCAAAAGTTTACGGACTTATACCAGATGCGTTTTGGGGAATGAAACCAAAAGTTGTAGTTAAAGAAGGAGATGATGTAAAGGCAGGAGATGCTTTGTTTGTCAACAAATTGCATCCAGAAATGAAGTTCGTCTCTCCTGTGGCAGGAAAGGTGGTTCTTGTCGAAAGAGGCGAACGTCGTAAAGTTTTAAGCGTACAGGTTGAAGCCGCTGCTGACCAGCAGTATGTGGACTTTGGCAAAAAGCAGGTCAATTCGCTTAATGCAGAACAGGTGAAGGCTGCCCTTCTAGAAAGCGGCTTGTTTGGCTTCATTATCCAGCGTCCTTATGCTGTCGTTGCAGACCCAACTGACACACCTAAGGCGATTTTCGTTTCTGCATTCAGCGACATGCCTCTTGCTGCCGATGTAAACATCGCGCTGAAAGGCAAAGAAGCCGACTTCCAGACAGGTATTGACGCACTTGCAAAGATTGCCAAGGTTTATCTTGGTGTGAAAGCAGGCTCTATCGTTGGAAACACCCAAAACGCAACCGTAACAGAGTTCCAGGGAAAATGTCCTGCAGGAAATGTTGGCGTACAAATCAACAATGTGTGCCCAATCAACAAAGGTGAAGTTGTCTGGACGCTCGCAGCTGAAGAAGTTGCCATGATTGGCCGTCTTTTCAATGAAGGAAAAGCAAACTTTACTCGTACTATTGCTGTGGCTGGTTCTGAAATTAAGGAGCCTCAGTATAAGCAAGTGCTTGTAGGTGCAAAGATTGGTGACATCGTGGCTGGTAATGTATGTTCAGATAAGAAAGTGCGTCTGATAGATGGAAATCCTCTTACTGGTGTAAAGACAAGCGAGGATTCTTTCCTTCTCGCCCATTCCACCGAGATAACTGCCATCCCAGAAGGAGATGACCGCGATGAACTTTTCGGATGGATTGCTCCACGATTCAACGAATATTCAACAAGCCGTTCTTATTTTACATGGCTACAGCCCAAAAACAAAGAATATGTGCTTGATGCACGCGTGAAAGGTGGACATCGCCATATGATTTGTAGTGGAGAATACGATTCTGTATTCCCAATGGATATTTATCCAGAGCAGCTTGTGAAGGCTATTATCGCTGGTGACATTGACCGCATGGAGGCTCTTGGCATCTATGAGGTTGCGCCAGAAGATTTTGCAGTAGCAGAGTTCGTGGATAGCTCTAAAGTAGAACTTCAGCGCATTGTTCGAGAAGGACTCGACATGCTGCGTAAAGAAAACGAATAAGCAATATGGGACTTAAGAAAATTCTTGACAACTTGAAGCCTACCTTCTCAGAAGGAGGTAAGCTCAGCGCTTTCGGCTCTCTCTACGACGCAATGGAGACTTTCTTCTATGTGCCTAATGAGACAGCAAAAGTGCGTGGCGCTCACATTCACGACGCCATCGATTCAAAGCGCACAATCTTCTTTGTTGTAATTGCATTGATACCATCCATCCTTTTTGGTATGTACAATATTGGTCTTCAGCACTATAATGCAATTGGCGAAGAATCAACTTTGTTGTGCAACTTCCTTTACGGTCTTGCTGTAATCCTTCCAAAGATTGTTGTCAGCTACGCTGTTGGTCTTGGAATTGAGGTTGCAATTGCACAATGGAAGAAAGAAGAAGTACATGAAGGCTTCTTTGTGACTGGTATTCTGATTCCACTCATTGTTCCTGTAAACTGTCCTCTCTGGATTATCGCACTTGCAACAGCTTTTGCAGTTATTTTCGCAAAGGAAGTGTTTGGAGGAACAGGTATGAACGTGTTCAATCCAGCCTTGGTTACTCGTGCATTCCTTTTCTTTGCCTATCCTACAATGATGTCAGGAGATAAAGTTTGGGTGAACGGAAACTACATGGATTGTATCAATGGCGCTCCTGTTGATGGAGTTTCTGCTGCTACCCCACTCGGCCAGCTTGCTGCAGGTGAGGCTGTTACAGCTACTCCAATGGAAACCATCATCGGTACAATACCTGGTTCAATCGGTGAAACTTCAGTTATAGCCATTCTTATTGGTGCATTTATTCTCATTTGGGCTAACATCGCAAGCTGGAAGATTATTCTTTCAACATTTATAGGTGGTGCCGTGATGGCATACTTGCTGCCTTATGAAGGTGCTCAGAATTTCGAATGGTGGGAGCAGCTGACTGTTGGTGGATTCTGCTTTGGTGCAGTATTCATGGCGACAGACCCAGTAACTTCTCCTCGTACAGAAGGTGGAAAGTGGATTTTTGGTTTCCTGATAGGTGCCATGGCTATCATCATCCGTGTGCTCAACCCTGGTTACCCAGAAGGTATGATGCTCGCAATTTTGCTGATGAACATCTTTGCTCCATTGTTCGACTACTGCTTCGTACAGTCTAATATTAACAAGCGCGTAAAACGTGCAGCAAAATAAGGAGGAAAAAGAAATGGCAAAAATGAATACAAATAGTAATGCATATACTATTATCTATGCATCTGTCATGGTAATTATCGTGGCATTCCTCCTTGCTTTCGTGGCATCTTACCTGAAGCCTGTTCAGGATGCAAACGTAGAGCTTGACAAGAAAAGCCAGATTCTCGCAGCCCTCAACATTCGCGACGTTGAAGACGTAGCCGCCAAGTATGCTGAAGTTATCAAGAGCGATGCCATCTTTGGCGCAGACGCTTCACAGGGTCCAAAAGTGGAAACAGGTGGCTTTGCTGTAGCAAACAAGGACATCACAATCGATAACCGCCCTCTTTATTTCGCAGAAATTGATGGCGAGACAAAGAAGGTCGTTCCTGTAAAGGGTGCAGGCCTCTGGGGTGGCCTTTGGGGCTACATTGCTGTTGATGCAGATGGCGAAACAGTTTATGGAACATATTTCTCACATGAGTCAGAGACCGCAGGTCTTGGCGCACGTATTGCAGAGCAATGGTTCCAGGACAGTTTTAAAGGCAAGAAGCTTTATGCAGCTGGCGAAGAAGATGTTGTGCTTTGTGCCGTTAAGCCAGGAAAAGAAGGGGCCCTTTCACCTGATAATTATGTTGATGGCATCACTGGCGCAACTTTGACAACAGATGGTGTTAATAACATGATTAAGGAGTGCATGACTCTTTATAAGGACATTTTAAATAACCAATAAAGGAGGACAAGAATATGAGTTTATTTTCAAAAGAGAATGGCGAAGTCTTCATGGGGCCGCTCAACTTGAACAACCCTGTAACAGTTCAAGTCCTCGGTATTTGCTCAGCCCTCGCTGTAACCTCACAGCTTAAGCCAGCCATCGTAATGGGTTTGTCAGTAACAGTGATTACGGCTTTCTCAAATGTTATTATTTCATTAATCCGCAAGACAATTCCTAATCGCATACGTATCATCGTACAACTTGTAGTTGTAGCGGCTCTCGTAACGATTGTGAGCAACATTCTCAAAGCATACGTCTATGACGTAAGCGTTCAGCTAAGCGTCTATGTAGGATTGATTATCACTAACTGTATCCTGATGGGACGCCTTGAAGCTTTCGCTATGCAAAATGGCCCTTGGGAGAGTTTCCTCGATGGAATCGGCAACGGACTTGGTTATGCCCTTATCCTTGTCATCATCGGACTTGTCCGTGAATTGCTTGGTTTCGGTTCCATCCTTGGTTTCCAAATCATTCCAGAGTGTGCATACATGGAAAATGGTGGACTTTACATCAACAATGGTATGATGACCATGCCAGCAATGGCGCTCATCCTCCTTGCTTGTGTTATTTGGGCACACCGTGCATATAATAAGGATTTAGATTAAGCAACATACCTGTCTAATTAAAAAGAAAAAAAATTATGGAACATTTCATTAGTTTGTTTGTCCGTTCAATCTTTGTGGACAACATGATTTTCGCTTTCTTCTTAGGTATGTGCTCTTATTTGGCTGTATCTAAGACTGTAAAGACTTCCTTCGGACTTGGTGTGGCAGTAACATTCGTGCTTCTCATCACAGTTCCTGTAGATTACCTTCTTCAGACCAAAGTTCTGGCAGACGGAGCTCTCGCAGAAGGTATTGACCTTACATTCCTTGCATTCATCCTGTTCATCGCAGTTATCGCCGGCATTGTGCAGCTGGTAGAGATGGTTGTGGAACGCTTCTCCCCTTCCCTCTATGCTGCACTTGGAATATTCCTTCCTTTGATTGCTGTAAACTGTGCCATCATGGGTGCATCACTTTTCATGCAGCAGCGCATTCTGCTTGATCCAGCAACTTCAACCCAGGCTATTTCAAGTGTAGGTGACTGTATCGCTTACGCCCTTGGGTCTGGTATCGGCTGGACATTGGCCATTGTCGGACTTGCTGCCATACGCGAGAAAATGGCATATTCAGATGTGCCAAAGCCTCTTCAGGGTCTCGGCATCACGTTTATCATCGTGGGTCTTATGGCTATGGCGTTTATGTGTTTCTCTGGTCTTAAAATCTAAAAGAAAGGACATAGCAAATGGATATTTCATTTATTTTATATAGTATTGGAGTGTTTTTGGCAATTGTACTTGTACTTGTCATCATTCTCCTCGTTGCTAAGAAGTACCTTTCTCCAAGCGGTAATGTAACTATTACCATCAATGGAAAGGACAAGCTTGAAGTTGAGCAAGGCTCAAGCCTTCTCTCTACTCTTGCGGCTAAAGACATTTACCTTCCTTCAGCATGTGGCGGAAAAGGTTCATGTGGCCAGTGCAAATGCCAAGTGGTTTCTGGTGGAGGTGAAATTCTTGATTCAGAAAGAGGTCATTTTACCCGTAAGCAGATAAAGGAAGGTTTTCGTCTTGGCTGTCAGTGCAAAGTCAAGGGAGACCTTGAAATTGCAGTTGAAGATTCAGTTATGGGCGTTAAGGAATGGGAGTGCACCGTTATTGGTAACCGTAACGTGGCTACATTTATTAAGGAGTACAAAGTTGCACTTCCTCCAGGCGAACACATGGACTTCGAGCCAGGTTCTTATGCACAGATTAAGATTCCTGCATTCTCAATCGATTATGACAAGGATTTCGACAAGAGCCTGATTGGCGACACTTACCTCCCTGCATGGAAGAATTTCGGTCTTTTCAACCTCAAGTGCGTCAACGATACTCCAACCATTCGTGCCTACTCTATGGCAAACTATCCAGACGAGGGCGACATCATCACACTTAACGTGCGTATTGCGACTCCTCCATTCAAGCCAAAGGAGCAAGGTGGTGGTTTCATGGATGTTAATCCAGGTATTGCGTCATCTTACATTTTTTCACTCAAGCCAGGCGATAAAGTTATCATGTCAGGTCCTTACGGAGAGTTCCGTCCACAGTATGGAACAGGACGCGAGATGATTTGGGTCGGTGGTGGTGCCGGTATGGCCCCTCTGCGTGCTCAGATTATGCACATGCTCAAGACACTCAATACACGCGACCGCGAAATGCAGTATTTCTATGGTGCACGTGCTCTGGAGGAAATCCCATTCCTTGATGACTTCCTCGCTCTTGAGAAGGAATTTGACAACTTCCACTTCCATCTTGCTCTTGACCGTCCAGATCCAAAGGCTGATGCTGCTGGAATCAAGTACACTCCAGGATTCGTAGCTCCAGTAATGGGCGACACATATCTCAAGCAGCATGAGAATCCAGAAGATGTTGAGTACTACCTCTGTGGTCCTCCAATGATGGCAAAGACAGTGCTTGACCTTCTTCACTCTCTCGGCGTAGAAGACGACATGATTCGCTTCGACAACTTTGGAGGATGATTCGTTTTTTTGAAAACCAACAAAGTTCTATACTTCTTGATAAAATCTGCCTCATGGAGGCAGATTTTTTTGTTGTAACAAGACTGTGAATTCGACAAAAATGAAGTTCTGTGACTCAACTTAGAAAAAGATACAATAAATCGGCCATGCAGAACAGGAGCAGGCCTTATCAAACTTACTAGAGTCTCACATACAAAAAATAAGAATCAACAACATTTTTCTCAAGAAAAAAACGCATGAAAGCGAGTTCGCTTGATTCAACAAAAAAGATTCGCTTCATAATCTGGTGTCAGTTCGCTTTATAAACCAGCATTTGTTCGCTTCCTAACTTCAAATGTCTTTTTTTGAATTTGTAAATCTTGTGAACAACCATCTATGAACGTGATTTTTGCCGTTGTCGTTTACATAATATTTTACTCACCGTGTGCGAAATATTTCAAAAACGGTGAATAAAATATTATACAAACGGTGAGTATGTCGGGATTTCATCCTTGTTTTGAAAATAGGTTTGCAATAATGAGAAATGACACAAAGAACAGTAAGAACTTTAATTTATCGAACTCATATTAATAGAACATGAAAAGCTGTTATATAGGTGCGCCCTGTATTGAAATGTTGACGTACCTCTTGTCGAAAAAACAGTGCAGGGTGCACCATTCCAGAGATACATCGTGCTATTATTGAGGGGATGCGATATGTTTAGGACTCTTGAATTGTGGTGATATGTGGATTTTTTGAGTGGTCAGATGTAGGGTATTTGCTATGAATTGAAGTGTTTTGCTATAAGGTCTCCTTTGTTGGACCTCAAAACTCATATTTAATAGTTTGAAAAACTGATTATTCGTTTTTTTTTTGTATCTTTGCAAATTGTTATGGTTCGTCTTAAACGATACATATTGATAATGATACTTATGCTGGCAAATTTTAAGATGTCAGCACAGGAGGAAGTATCTTCTGCTATGATTGGATTCCCGTCTGCGGATTCCATCAGTATCTCTATATTGACCTGTACTCCAGGTGCTGAATTGTATTCTAAATTTGGACATACAGCCTTAAGAGTAAAGAATCATACACAAGGAGAAGATATTGTGTTCAATTATGGATGTTTCGATTACAGCGAGCATAATTTTGTCTTTAAGTTTTTGCTTGGCCAGACTGATTATATGCTCAATGCTGAGCCATATAACTATCTTGTGGCTCGCTATGGTTATATGGGGACAGGCGTTAAAGAGCAAATCCTTAATTTAACGCAGAGCGAAGCCAGGTATCTTTTTCTTCTTCTTCGAGAGAATATTCGTCCAGAAAATCAAGAATATAGATATATTTGGCTTTACGACAATTGTACTGAGCGTGCTCGCGACATGATTGAAAAGGCAGTTGATGGAAATGTCGTCTATGAAAGGCCTGTCGTTCATGCAACCATACGCCAGATGCTTCACCAGTGTTTGCAAGAAGACCCATGGACTTGTTTCGGCATTGATATGATTTTGGGTTCAGAAATTGATGGGCAGGTGGACAAGCGCATTCAGATGTTTCTTCCAGATTTTTTCAGACAAGAAGCCAGTGAAGCGTGTATTGTGAAAAGCGATGGCAGCCGGATTCCTTATATTTTCACAACAAATGACATAATTCAGGAAACGCTGAAAAGAGAAAAGGCTTCTTTTCTTGTTTCGCCAGTTGTTGTGTTTTCTTTTCTATTGCTGTTTGCAATCTTTCTTTTCATGTACGAATTTATCAGGAACAGGCAGCAGGAGTGGTTTGACATCGTCCTGCATGCTCTTCAGGGGGCGGCTGGCATAGTTGTCGCTTTCCTGTTCTTCTTTTCCTCCCACCCTGCTGTAGATAGCAACTGGCTGGTCATAATATTGAATCCATTAGCGCTGTTCTATGCAGGATGGATGATTTACTGTGCACGGAAAGGAAAGAGGAACATTCTTTCATACGTCAATATGGCAGTACTATTCTGCTTTTTAGTCATAATGTTAATCTGTCCTCAGGCATTTAATACAGCGATGTATTTAGTGGTACTTACTTTGTTTGTACGAGCATTGTCTCAGGGGCACTTTACATACCATAGGAAACGATGAAGAAACAGATACTTACAACATTTTTTGCCTCTATAACAATGGCAGGTGCAATGGCCCAGACGGCGGTTGTTCCTCGACTTGTTGTGGGTATTACTATCGATCAGCTTCGTTCTGACTACCTGAATGCTTTTATGCCCCTATATGGCGAAGGAGGATTCAAACTCTTGCTGGAAAAGGGACAAGTTTATTCAAATGTTCAATATCAGCATGTGCCCATTGACAGGGCTTCGGCCGTTGCTTCTATTGTGACGGGCACCATTCCTTATACCCATGGAATTATTGCCGAAGAGTGGATGAGCAGAACGGAACTGCACACTAACTACTGTGTTGATGATCGTAATTACAAAGGTGTAGAGACAAATGATTGCTCTTCTCCGAAAAATTTGCTTGTTAGCACCATTGGAGACGAACTGAAGGCTGCAACTAAAGGAAAGTCATTGGTTTTTAGCGTTGCTCCTTTCCGTGAAGCTGCCATACTTGCTGCTGGGCATGCTGCCGATTGGGCTATGTGGATAGACAATCAAAGTGGAAGATGGGCAGGAACAACCTACTATGGGCAAGCGCCTTCCTGGGTTCGTTATCTTGATTCAGGCACATTGGCCAACAAGGTGCCTTCGATGACGTGGAAACCCTCCAACGAATATATTGGAGAATACAATTATTATCTGACAAGTTCGCAAAAGTCTTTCTCCCACAAGTTTACAGGCGACAGCAAGTTTAGGGTCTTTAAGACATCAGGGTTGGTTAACGAGGAAGTAACGAAAGCCGTTCGCTATTGTCTTGAAAATGGCAATGCTGGAATTGACGAAATAACGGACTATATTTCAGTTTGCTACTATGCAGGAAACTTTGATGGCGCAAGCACGACGGCTACAGCAGAACTGCAGGATACATACAAGCGATTAGATGATGAACTTTCAGCGCTCTTGGCTAAAATAGACCAATTGGTAGGTTTAGACAAAACGCTGATATATCTCACCTCGACAGGATACGATAAGCCAGAAGCCTCTGACGACATAGCAGAATACCGTATTCCAACAGGGGATTTCAACATCAACCGTTGCGCCACGCTGCTCAACATGTATTTATGCGCCATGTTTGGCAATGGCCAATATGTAGAAAGTTATTTTGGCAATCAGTTCTATATCAACCATAAACTGTTAGAGCAGAAGCAGCTGAAACTGGCCGAGATACTTGAACATTGCGAAGACTTCCTCTTTCAATTTAGCGGCGTGAAAGATGTGTTTACAGCTCATCGTATCACCCAAGGAGCATGGACACCAGGTATTAGCAACATCAGAAATGGATTCAACCCTAAATGCTCTGGCGATATCATTGTACAAGTTTCGCCAGGATGGAATCTTGTCAACGAAGATAGAGGGACAAAAAAAATGCAACGTGATTCCTTCTTTGAATTTCCTTTGATATTCTTTGGATATACGATAAAAGCAGAAAAGGTTGCTACGCCTGTCACCATCGACTGCATCGCACCTACTATTGCGCATCATATTAGAATCAGAGCACCTAATGCATGTTCAACTCCTCCGCTTTTTTGAATAAATAATCAGATTGTAAATAATAAATTAAATATAAAATGTCATTTTCATTAAACAAAATTCTCAGCAGCCTGTTTGGCAACAAAGCTACTCGCGACATCAAAGAAATACGTCCTATTGTTGACCAAATTCTTGCTGTTGAACCAGAAATTCAAAGACTTTCTAACGATGAACTTCGTGCAAAAGTAGATGAGATAAAAGCGTTTCTCCAAGACAAGGTAAAGGACAAGCGAGCAGAAATAGCTGAACTCAAAGAGAAAATCCAAGCGACCGAAATTGACAAGCGTCAGCCTCTCTTTGAAGCTATAGACAAGAAAGAAGTCGAAGTGATGGACATCTTCGAAGAAGGCCTTACTGAGGTTCTTCCAACTGTTTATGCTATTGTGAAAGATACCGCTCGCCGTTTTGCTCAAGCAAACAATGGCGATATCATTGTAACTGCAACTGATTTCGACCGCGATCTTTCTATCAATCATGACTTTGTTGATATAGATGGAGACAAGGCTGTTTGGCACAATCATTGGGTCGCAGGGGGAAATGAGACTGTTTGGAACATGATTCATTACGATGTTCAGCTTTTTGGTGGTACTGTTCTTCATCAAGGAAAGATTGCCGAGATGGCAACAGGTGAAGGAAAAACGCTGGTTGCCACCCTTCCTGTATTCCTTAACGCCTTGTCACGTAATGGCGTACATGTAGTGACTGTCAACGACTACCTCGCTAAGCGAGACTCGGAATGGATGGGCCCACTTTACATGTTCCATGGTTTAAGCGTGGATTGTATTGACAAGCACCAGCCTAATTCAGAAGCGCGTCGCAAGGCATATCAGGCAGATATTACGTTTGGTACAAATAATGAGTTCGGCTTCGACTATTTGCGTGACAATATGGCAATGGCTCCCAAAGACCTTGTGCAGAGGGTCCATAATTATGCAATTGTCGACGAGGTTGACTCTGTGCTGATTGACGATGCTCGTACTCCACTCATCATCTCTGGCCCTGTACCAAAAGGCGATGTGCAAATGTTTGAAGAATATTGCCCCATTGTCGAACAGCTCGTTGAGGCACAACGCCGTCTTGCACAGAACTATTTGGCAGAAGCAAAGAAACTTATAGAGTCAGATGACAAGGAAAATGTTACGGCAGGATTCCTTTCTCTGTTCCGTGCTTATAAGAGCCTTCCTAAGAACAATGCTCTTATCAAGTATCTTTCGCAGCCAGGCATTAAGACTGGACTTTTGCAGACGGAAGAAATATATATGGAGAACAACAATCGCAGGATGCCCGAGGCTATCGAGCCACTCTTCTTTGTGGTTGATGAGAAGCAGAAGTCTGTTGAGATGACAGACAAGGGTAATCTGCTCATTGCCAATATAGTCAAAGATGACACGTTCTTTGTCCTCCCTGATATTACCACTCAACTTTCTGAACTGGAAAATGAGGCTTTCAACTCTGAGGAGGAAAAGCTAGCCAAGAAGGATGCACTTATGCAAGACTACGCTTTGAAGTCTGAGCGTGTTCATACCATACAGCAGCTTCTGAAGGCTTACACCATGTTTGTGAAAGACGACGACTATGTCATTATGGACGGCGAGGTGAAGATTGTTGATGAGCAGACAGGTCGTATCATGGACGGAAGACGCTGGAGCGATGGACTCCATCAGGCAGTTGAAGCCAAGGAACGCGTAAAGGTTGAAGCGGCTACGCAGACATTCGCAACCATCACCTTGCAGAATTATTTCCGTATGTACCACAAGCTGGCAGGCATGACAGGTACAGCGATTACAGAGGCTGGCGAGTTCTGGGACATCTACAAACTTGATGTTGTGGAAATCCCAACCAATCGCCCTATCGCCCGTAACGACATGAACGACCGTGTCTACAAGACCAATCGTGAGAAATATAATGCTGTCATTGAAGAGATTGTCAAGATGCGCAATAGCGGACGCCCTGTTCTTGTCGGCACCACTTCTGTAGAAATCTCAGAACTCCTTTCACGCATGCTCTCCATGCGCAAGATACCACACCAGGTGCTCAATGCAAAGCTCCATCAGAAAGAGGCTGACATCGTGGCATTGGCAGGTCAGAGCACATTGGGAGAAGTGATCAACGAGGATGGAACTAAGGAAGAAAAGCTCTTGGGTGCAGTGACTATTGCTACCAACATGGCAGGACGAGGAACCGACATCAAACTCTCTGACGAAGTGAAAGCAGCGGGCGGACTTGCCATCATTGGTACAGAGCGTCATGAGAGTCGCCGTGTGGACCGCCAGCTTCGTGGACGTTCTGGACGTCAGGGTGATCCAGGCTCATCCATTTTCTAC
>CAJGCU010000060.1 GCA_904501945.1 uncultured Bacteroidaceae bacterium | reverse complement strand
TGGAAAATTTATCTTATACAGTTTCTGCAACTTAGGCTTAATTTCAGAGGCAAAGACGCACTCATGCCCAAGACGTGAAAGGGCAAGATGGAATCCTCCAAGACCAGCAAACAAATCTATAAATCTCATCTTCTTGACACACTCATTAAACCGACAAAAGTCAGTAATCCATTGAACAGCAATATTTCATAACCAAACTTATAACCACAGAGCTGACCAACCACACCATCTATTACATAGCAGATGACAGGCGAGGCGATAGCGATGTATGGGACATAAGATTCTTTCGGCTTTCGTTTCGTCAACATTCCAAAGGCAAAAAGCCCTAACAGCGGCCCATAGGTGTAGGACACCAGCGTGTATATCAAATCCATCACGCTACCAGAATCCATCGAATTGAATGCCAGCGTAATGAGGATGAATGCTACAAACATGAAGAGATGTACTCGCTTTCGAGTTTGTTCGCTGTGTTCCTTTCCAAGAATGTCTATACAGAAACTGGTGGTCAGAGCAGTCATAGCTGAATCTGCCGATGAAAAGGCACTGGCTATAACGCCAATCGTAAACAAAACGATACAAGCAGTTCCCATTGCCCCACCCAATACGATGCCAGACAACAGAGAGTCGCCATCTGCAGGCAGAGGCATACCTAAATTCTGATATAGGAACATCAGCAAGATTCCCAATGAAAGGAAAAGAAAATTGATGGGCAGGAAAAGTATGCCGTATGAGCACATATCTTTCTGTGCAGAACGCAAATCCTTGCAAGTAAGGTTCTTCTGCATCATATCCTGATCCAATCCCGTCATGACAATAACAACGAACACACCAGAAAGAAACTGCTTCCAGAAGTTCTGCTTGGAAACAATATCGCTAAATTCAAAAATACGTGAATGGGGGCTGTTCCATACAGCTATCATCGCTTCAGAAAAATTCATATCAAGCATCTCAACCACCTTCATCAATATCAGAATCAAAGCAACAAGCAAGCATAAAGTCTGAAAGAAATCTGTCCATACCAATGTGCGGATTCCTCCTCGATGTGTATATAGCCATATCAGAAGCGACGCCAACAGAACAACAACGACATAAGGAACAGAAAATGTGTCGGCAAAACACGCCTGCAAGATTCTGCACACGATATAGAACTTGGCTGCTGCTCCCAACAACTTACTGAAGATAAAGAAGGAGGCGCCAGTCTTATAGCTGACGTTTCCAAAGCGGCTATTCAGATAAGCATAGATAGAAGTCAACTTGTGCCGATAGTAAAGCGGCAACAGGACAAAAGCTACAATGAGATATCCCACTACGAATCCCATACACATTTGCAGATAAGTCATGCCTGTGCTCATCACCCAGCCTGGCACTCCTATGAAGGTGAGGCCAGATATGCTTGCGCCCACCATTCCAAATGCCACCAGCATCCATGGGGATTGCCTGTTGCCCACAAAAAAAGCATCATTCCCCCCTCCCCTTGCCGCCAGACGCGAGAGAAAGAGCAATGCTAAGAAATATAATATGACTGTTACAAGAACCAGCATCAAATTTACTGTTCTTCAGTCTTTTTCAGGAATCCATCAGCAAAGACTGAGAATCTTGAGCCAAAACCAACTTTACTTTCCAGCTTAATTCTCAAATCCATACCTTCAGCCATCTTCTTGACCACATGGAGACCCAGACCTAAGCCAGGAATGAAACCATTGTCTTTCCAGAAGAGACCAAATGCCAAATCCTGCTTCTCCTTTGGAATACCGCAACCTGTATCCAAAACGAAGAATTCTGCAACGTCAGAATTCAGCTGATAGGTGACACCCACAACAATAGTTCCTTTCTTTGTGAACTTCATCGCGTTACCCAGCAATTGGCTTATAATATACTTAACGCGCATACGGTCATTATTAATTGTGATGCCATCATAAACAGCAAGCGTCTGCAAGGTCACGCCATCGGGCACAATGTCTTCCCACTCTGCTGCCACCTCGCGCACCAAGTCTGTTGCATCAAACTCTTCTTTCACATACTTGATTCGTCCACTCTCAATACGAGAGAACATCAAGATGTCTTCTATCATGGCTGTGAGATTCGCATTGTTCGTCTTGATTATCTTGGTATATTCTGCCAATTCTTCTGGCGTGAACGAATCGACTGGCATATTGACCATCACATCGCTAAAGCCAACCACAGCATTCAGAGGTGTTCGAATCTCATGGCTTATGGTTGTCAAGAAGTCCTCCTTCTGACGTGCCTCTTCTGCCAGTTCCATTGCCTGTCGTAAGTCTTCCTCATACTTTTTAGTCTTATCAATATTGATGAGGATACCATCCACACGCCTGCAGCTGGTCTTCTTGTCAATCATCACGATGAATCGCAGCTGCCACCATCTGAAATCGTTCTCGCCATCCACATCGGCATAAATCTCATACTTATGTGTTCCGATAATCTCAATTGCCTGCATCATCAGCGGAATTTCGCTGGCATAGTTAGGATGGATATGAGAGATGATTTCCTTAATCCTTGCTTCAGAACGAACAGTATAGCTATCAGCTCCATTCAACGCCATGTTGCGCGACTCAGCACGCCGCTTAACATTTTCTAGCAGATTGTTTGAAGTACGCTCGCGCCAAGACTGCACGACAAGGATGATGGAGAAGATTGCCAGCAAGAAGACAAGCACAATCACACCCCAAGTAATGTAGGTGAAAATCGGCTTCGTCTTTTCAGGCGGCGCACCTACGATAGTAAATCTTTCTTTATAGTCATCATACTCCATTCCCAGCATCTGCATGGCCTTGTAATCCATGTAGTATTTCTTCTCATGCTTTATGCCGACAAACGATGTAGGATCAGCCCCTTTCAGCACTTTGATTGCCACATCCACCATATCTTGTCCAACCGTCTTGTAGTCAGCAAAATATCCACATAAGAATCGTCCATCTCCTAGCGCAAAACCTGCCTTTACAGCCGTAAACTGAGGCCGTCCTGTCTTATCAACAATAGATGCGCTGTAAATGTCGCGTTTCACGGTCAATGAAGGGAACATCCATGCATTGGTATAGATTTCGTTCAGATTTTCAAAACCTTCGTGCTCCCTGTCACACCCTTCGTGCACGTTCTTCTCAGGAGATTCAGAAGAAAGAAGCATCACAATGATACTGTCTTTATACATCGGATCAAATTGACCATTCCCGTGGGTTCGCAAATGGAAATCGGAATTATCCACATAAGGCGGGCGAGCTATTGCTTTTCTAAGCTCCTGTCTGATGAGAGAATCCTGATAAAAATAATCCAGCTCAACCTCTACACTATTCTTGCCTGTCATTTCGACTGCCAAATTGATGTTGGTACAATAATCTATTGGGTCGTTGATGACTACCATATTGGGGTGTGTTCTAATCAAGTCCCATTCTGGATGATGCAATCCGCCAAACACAACTGGCACAGAATCCAGTTCCTCCAGCATTCCCTCTCCTTTCCAATACAAGAAATCTCGCGCTGTACGGTCGCCCTCTATCAATATTATATCAGGAAGCCATCCCTTACTCTTCAGCGAATCTTCTAATTCCCTATGTTTCAAATAAGTATCTTGATTAGGGAGTCCCAATTCCAAATATACATGAAACAAGTTAGCATTGACTCCATTCTTACTGAAAGATTCTTGGATGATGTCATTAAACTCTGTATATGAACTCAAATCCTTACTATATCCGTGATAAACCAGTACATTGGCACTTTTTTCCATCACTGGGCGATTAGGCAGACATGACGTTGAAAGCATGGCACCCAAACCCATAGAGACAGCCAAAATCAGACACTGAACGGCTTGTGACAAGCGGAAGAAGAACTTGCTTCCCTTTCCTAACTCACTTTCTACACCAATCACGCCATTCTGCTTTTCGATGATGGTCTTACTGATGTTCAATCCCAATCCCGTACCACGGTCGGTTTCGTTCACCTTTGTGTAACGCTCAAACAAAGCAGCCTGCTTTTCCTGTTCTACTCCTATACCAGTATCTTTTACATATATTTCTATCATGTTATTGTCGTCCTCCATATACTTCCAGCCTAAAGTGACGCTTCCTTCTGTCGTGAACTTAAATGCGTTGCTCAAGAAATTGTTCACCACCTGCTTGGTTCGTGTCAAGTCAATATTCACAATCGTGTCAGGACCAGCCATTTCAAGGATAAACTGCAAATGAGCAGGTGCAATGATGCGATTGGTGTTGTAACACTCATTGACAAGCTTTTGTACAGAAACTGGTTTCTGGAGGATTTCAAGGCTTCCTGTTTCTATCTGGGCTTTCTCCATCACGCTATCTATCATTTTCAGAATCATTTCCGTGTTCTGATGAATAATCTCGCCATACTGTTCGCGTTCGCCTGGCTCGAACTCCATTCCTGGTGTAGTCAGCAGCGTTGAGAAACCTGTGACAGCACCCAGCGGCGTGCGAAGGTCGTGACTGATATTTGCAAGGAAATTCTCCTTCAGCGCCACCTGGCTTGCCAAAATTTGCGCCTGTTCCAGTTTTTCTTCAATCTCTTTCTTCTGGTCAATATTCATGAGAAGACCATATAGAATTCCTGTTTTTGCAGATTCATCTGTTGCCATATACATGGCCTTTGACCAATACCAGCGCTTGCCATCTGGCGAGAGACACAGTCGCACAGCCTTGCGCCCACGCTGATTGCGATAGTCTTTCAAGAAATTGAATGAAGCCCGGCTTTCTTCGTGCACCATCTTTTCCACATCCTCCAACGGCATGGTGTTTCGCGGCAAGCCAAAATATTCAGCAAACTGCTGGCTGAACGAGAAGACACCTTCATTCAGCATCCACAGCGTGTCTTTACTGTTCGAGAATACCAATTCATGCATTTTCTCTTCATACAGCAAATCATCCACCAAGTCTTGCTGCCCTTTCTTTTTCCAGTTCATCATAAGATAAAAGGCCAGGAATACAATGCTCAGCACCAGGAGGCACACACACACTACTCCAATGGAGAAACGCACAGGTTCTACCAGATAGCTAGGAGCGTTCACGATCTTAAATTCATTGTTGTATTTGCCGTATGCCATTTTGGGGTGCATCATCTGCATGGCATTCCAGTCCATATAATAGTCGCAAGCGTGCAATGCGACAGGGAGAATCTTTGGCACTTCGCCTTGCAAGATACGAACGGCATACTCAACCTGATCTCTCACCTGAATATCAGTTCCTGTAAAATATCCACACAGGAACAATACGTTATCAGGATTATTAAATTGTTCTCGAATCGTAGTGAACTGCGGTTTCCCAGAATATTTAATCAGGCTATTGCTATAAATATCGTTCTTCACTTGCAGATGTCTCATTGTCCCAGCCTTCTGATAGATTCTTTCCGTTCGCGATTTTCCTGCAGCTTCCGGCTCGTCTGGACTTCTGTTCATCTGTGGCTTGGCACACGAAATGAAATTCACAACAGCTTTACCAGCATATTCACCCCTAAGAAACTCATTTTCGAAGTTTCTCAGGTAGAAATTGGAGTTATTCAAGAAACGCAAAGAGTCGTCCAGAGCTTGATAAAGCTGCTCACGAAGCCTGTCGTCATAAGGCCCCTCATCCAGTTCTATCATCATGGCCTGCTTATTGTCCATCTTCGTCAGAAGTTCGATATTTCTTACCAAGTCAATACGCGCCTCAAAACCTGTCATCAGCGGATACTTTTCAAGCGAATCGCGCAGCAACATATTGACGCCTGCAAATACAATTGGGGTCTTGATAAGGATTGAATCCACCTTTTCCTGTGTGAGAACCCAATCCACAATAGGATCGTCGTTCAGCAAGATGATGTCAGGACTCCATGCACGAAGAGAGTCCAAGTGCTGGGGCCAGTCATATTTCGAGAAGACAGTGCCCGTCCTATGCACCATATTGGCATAGATGTGATGCAACTCAACATTGACACCTTCCTCCTCAAAGGCTTTCTGCATTTCTGTCGAAAAGTATTCCGCCTCTTCACCAATACTGTCCCAAGAGTGAATGACTGCCACACTGTAAGTTTGTGTTGGACGCACCTTCCTGATTCTGCTGCATGAACCTGCCAAAATGCCTCCTACCATCAATAGGAGCGGCAATAAAACTGATATTTTTCTGAAATTGGTACCCATTTTTCATTGTATTATGCTACAAAGATACAAAAAAATATATAACATCCCATAAGAAATGTGAAAATTGACTTTTTTATTTCATAAATTAACGCGAGTTCAGTAAAATCTCGCTGTTCAAAATTTGCACACCTCCTTTTATGAAACAGTTCTGCAGCTTCTATATCGATGCACCCTATATCGCTATTACGATATGCCCTGCAACGTAATTACGATATGCCTTGTAACGTAAATTCGATCTACCCGACACCTATTCATCGCAACGCCCCACATCGGCACATCGATGTGGGGCGCTGCATTTTCACGATACACAAAAGGGAAGAAATCACCTTCCTATTCATTGCCAAACCTTTTTCCTTGTTAAAGTCAAACTGACACCTCTCCACGCCAGATAGGCAATAAAGGCAGCCCACAAGCCATGATTGCCCCACATTGGGACAAGCAGCATGTAGAGAAGGAAAAAGACAAATGTCCCTGATGCCATAGACACCAGCATTCCCTTAGTTGCTGTGGCTCCGATATAAATGCCATCCCAAATGAAAGCAGCCACTCCACAGATAGGAATCAGGAGTGTCCACGGCTGATAAGGAAGCGACGACGCTATAACGTCAGCATCATCTGTCAGCAGAGATACATACTCCTTGCCCAACAAGAAATAAAGAGCAGAGAACAATGCAGCAAGCATCCACCCCCAACGGAAAAGACGCTTGACCGTATCATCATAAATGTTTCTTGCCCGTGCTCCAATGGCCTTGCCCACCATCGCCTCTCCAGCAAAGGCAAAGCCATCCATAAAGTAACTGTACAACGTGAAGAGCTGCATGAGAATCGTGTTCACGGCCAACTCAGCATCGCCCAATTTAGCACCAGCAGAAATAAAGAAAAAGTGAACAAGAATCAAGCAGCAAGTACGAAGAAAAATATCCTTATTCAGCAAAAAGAAACGAGAAATCGCATCTTTTGCCATTACCATTTTTAGTTCAAGATACTTCTTCAATCTCAAGTAGTTGCGAGCTATCATCAAAAGTGCAAGTAGAAGTCCTGAATAAAGTGCCACAACTGTACCCAGAGCTACTCCTTCAATCTTCATTCCTCCCACATAAACCAGCACCAAACTCACCAAGATATTCACAACATTCTGAACAATCGAAACCACCATTGGTATCTTGGAATTTTGCATGCCCACGCACCACCCCGTCAGCACAAAAAGTGTCAATGCTGCCGGTGCTCCCCATATACATATATTGAAATATATACGCGTGTAAGCCGCCACCTCTGCTGACGGTGCAATGAAAGAAAGCGACAGTTCACGTACAGGAACCTGCAAGCATAGCATCAGGGCTGAAATAGCAAGCGACACAAAAATGGCTCGCAGAAGCACGTTCACCACCTCTGCCAAGTTACGTGCACCCAAAGCCTGCGAAGTCATGCCGCTGGTACCCATGCGCAGAAAGGCAAACATCCAATAGATGATATTGAACAGCATGCCACCCACAGCAATTGCGCCTATATAAGCCGCAGAACCTAGATGACCCGTGATGGCAACATCGACAAGTCCCAAAAGCGGCACCGTAATGTTCGACACGATGCTTGGCAGGGCTATGCGCAAAATTTGCTTGTCTCTCAGATTCATGCTAACATTCCGTGCTTGCCAGATACAGAGCCGCCATTTCAGCACATCGTTCGCCATCAACACCTGCACTCACAATCCCCCCTGCATATCCAGCGCCCTCGCCACAAGGGAAAAGACCTTTCAATCGCACATGCTGCAAGGTCTCTCTGTCGCGAAGAATACGCACAGGAGCAGAAGTTCGCGTCTCCACGCCAATCATCACAGCCTCATTTGTCAGAAACCCATGACAGGACTTGCCGAAATTGCGAAATCCCTGCTGCAGACGTTTCGACACGAAGTCGGGCAGCCAGAAATGCATAGGTGTGCTGATGAGCCCTGGAGTGTAGGACGACTTGGGCAAATCAAAACTGCCCTTTCCATTGACAAAATGAGCCATTCGCTGTGCTGGCGCCGTCTGCTGACGATTGCCCTGCATCCATGCTGTATATTCAAGACGCTCCTGAAATTCCATCATCGCCAGCGGCCACTTGCCTGCAAGCTGTTGCCCTTTGCCCATCGCCCCGTCAGGCACAGGCGGAAGTTCGAGCAGCGAACGGTCATTCAAGTCTTCCACATGCAATTCTACCACCATGCCAGAATTGCTCCAAGGACTGTTTCGACGTGAACTGCTCATGCCATTCACCACCAGCTGACTAGGTCCGCTGGCAGCAGGAACAACCGTACCTCCTGGACACATACAGAAAGAGTAGACTCCTCGACCATCTACCTGAGTGACAAACGAATACTCAGCTGCAGGAAGGAATTCTCCTCGACCCTCTTTTCGATGATACTGAATCTTGTCTATCAGTTCAGAAGGATGCTCCAGACGTACACCTACAGCAATATCTTTCGCCTCTATTTCAACACCTTGGGCATTCAGGTAGCGATACACATCGCGAGCGCTATGCCCTGTAGCCAAAATCACAGGACCCTTGAAAATCTTTTCACCACAACAAATGCCTTCAACCTTATCATTATTCATCAGTATGGCATCCATTTTCGTTTCAAAATGAACTTCGCCACCACATCTGATAATCGTGTTTCGCATAGCTTCGATGATGTTTGGAAGTTTGTCTGTTCCCAAATGAGGATGCGCATCTGCCAAAATGCTTGTACTAGCTCCATGCTGACAGAACACATTCAGTATCTTCTCCACATTGCCACGCTTCTTGCTGCGAGTATAGAGTTTTCCATCAGAGAAAGCACCAGCTCCACCCTCCCCAAAGGAATAATTCGATTCAGGGTCAACTTGCTGAGTGCGAGAAATCTGAGCTATATCCTTCCTGCGGTCATGCACATTCTTTCCACGCTCCACCACCACAGGGCGAACACCCAGCTCTATCAGCCTCAACGCTGCAAACAACCCACCAGGACCTGCACCCACTACAATGGCCTGGGGACGTCCATCCACTTGAGGATAATCTATTCTCGTAAATTCATCATCATCTGGCAACTCATTGACATACACTCTCACTTTCAGATTCACATAGATTGTACGCTGCCGTGCATCGACGCTACGCTTCAGCACCCTCACAGCAGTTATTTCATCTATACCAAATCCCTTCTCCTCCTGTAAGAATTGCTTGATGCTCTGTTCACTTGCTGCCTGCTCTGGCAGAACTCTAATTTGATACTCTTCAATCATAGTTTTTTGGATTTTGTTGACAAAGGTACAAAAAAATCACTATCTTTGGATAAGATAGGCGGCATCTCAACATAAAAAATAAAAATATTTATTTTGTTCTGTCTTCGATTTGCACTATCTTTGCACAAATAAACCACAACAACATGGAAAACTATATCGTTTCGGCACGCAAGTACCGCCCTATGACATTCGACACAGTGGTGGGACAGGGTTCGCTGACCACAACACTGAAGAATGCTATCCAGAGCGGAAGACTGGCACATGCCTACCTGTTCTGCGGTCCGCGAGGCGTAGGTAAAACGACGTGTGCTCGCATCTTTGCAAAGACCATCAACTGTCTTACCCCACAGGCCAATGGAGAAGCTTGCGGTGAATGCGAGTCGTGCAAAGCATTCAATGAACAACGATCTTACAACATCCACGAGCTGGATGCTGCTTCAAACAATTCGGTGGAGGACATCCGCCAACTGATTGAGCAAGTAAGGATTCCGCCCCAGATAGGCAAATACAAGGTGTTTATCATCGACGAGGTTCACATGCTTTCTCAGGCAGCATTCAATGCATTCCTGAAGACGCTGGAGGAACCTCCACACCATGCCATCTTCATCCTTGCAACGACAGAAAAGCACAAGATTTTGCCGACCATCATGAGCCGATGCCAAATCTATGACTTCAAGCGCATGGGTGTCGATGATATTGTTTCACATTTGAAGAATGTGGCTGAAAAAGAAGGGATTACAGCAGAAAATGCAGCACTGAACATTATAGCACAAAAAGCCGACGGAGGTATGCGAGATGCCTTGTCTATCTTCGATCAGGTGTCATCTTTCTGTGGCGGCAATATCACCTATCAGCAGACGATAGAGAATCTCAATGTGCTTGACTACGATTACTATTTCCGTTTGACAGACTATTTCCTGGAAGAAAAGATCACGGAATGCATGCTCACACTGAATGAGATTCTTTCAAAAGGATTTGAAGGCCAATACTTCATCACTGGACTTTCAAGCCATTTCCGCAATCTGCTTGTCAGTCAGGATGCCCAAACAGCAAGCCTCATCGAAGCCAGCGAAGAAGTACGTACTAAATACAAGGAACAGGCACAAAAGTGCAAGCCTCAGTTCTTGTTCAAGGCCATGAAACTGGCCAACAACTGCGACCTCAACTACAAGCAGAGCCAAAACAAGAGATTGCTTGTGGAACTTACCCTCATCGAGATGGCGCAACTCTCCTCCGATGACGGAATTTCTTCGGGGCTTTGCCCTACGAAGATTCTTAAACCCATATTCGAAAGGCTGAAAAACCTTCCTAAAAATGACGAAGGAAGCCTTTCTGGCAGTGCGTCAGCAGAGCGTTCCCACACACCATCAGCGACACCTGCCCACACTACAGCTTTGCCACCAAGGCAGAACACCCTCACTACGCCCAGCAGCCCTCCTGCTCCTCAAGGGAGACCTATGGGAGGAGGCTTTCGTTTTTCCATACGGAATACGGGGCAACAAGCATCTAACAGTCAGCAGCAAGAAACAAAAGAATCAACACAATCTATTAATGTACAGACGCTTGAAGACAAGGAATTTGATACCGTTGCCCTGACCATTGCTTGGAGAGAATTTGCCATCGGGCTTCCACGAGAGGAAACTGCCATGTCACGCCAGATGGACTATATGGAACCTTCTCTGCTGGAGGATGGAACAACATTCCTTGTCATTGCAGACAATCCATCTGTCATGAACGAACTCAACAAAATCAAGCCACGTGTTGAAGCATTCCTTCAGCAACGTCTTCAGAACCACAATGTTCGCATGACAACACGTCTCCGTGAAGTGACCGATAAGCGAGTGAGCTACACTCGTCGGGAAATACTCAACATGATGCTGGAACAAAGCGAAGCTCTGCGCAAGCTGAAAGAAGAATTTGAACTGGAACTAACATAAAAAATGGGAAAAGGTAAACTTGCAAAATTTGCCGAAATGGCAGCTAATCCTCTAGTTGTAGAATGTCCCTTCTGGCAACTGCAAAAAGAAGGATTTGCATTGAAAGGAAATTGGCATCAGCATTTCTTCAAGAACAACAACCCCATCGTTCTCGAACTGGGATGCGGACGAGGAGAATACACGATAGGGCTGGCTCGACGCTTCCCCGACAAGAACTTCATCGGCATCGACATTAAGGGAGCGCGAATGTGGCATGGAGCAAAGATAGCCCAAGAGGAAGGCATGCAGAACGTGGCATTTCTGCGCACCAACATCGAATGCATAGATGGACTTTTTGCTGAAAACGAAGTAGCAGAGCTGTGGCTGACATTCTCTGACCCGCAGATGAAGAAAGCCACCAAACGCCTCACTTCCACCTATTTCATGGAACGTTATCGCCGCTTCCTTATGGACAAAGGTATCATCAACGTGAAGACCGACTCCAATTTCCTTGCCACTTATACCAAATACATGATTGAACGAAACAGCTTGCCTCTGCTACAATGCACTTTTGACCTTTATACAGAGACAGGCATCGACACTTCACTCACCGATATCCGCACCTATTATGAAGGTATGTGGCTGGAACGTAACATTCCCATTAAATACCTCAAGTTCCAACTGCCCCATGAAGGAACGCTTGAAGAGCCTGACATCGAAATACCTGTAGATGGTTATCGCTCTTATAACCATCAAGTTGTATCAACAAAAAAAACAGGGAAATAACCCCTTTGTTCCCTAATTATCACATCTTAATTATACATTACTTCAATGACTATATATCCTAAACTTATACACGATGCCCTCGCCACTGTACGCTACCCTGGCAATGGCAAAAACATCATGGAAAACGAGATGCTGGAAGATGACCTCCGCATCGACGGCATGAAAGTTTCTTTCTCCCTGATTTTCGAGAAAGAAACAGACCCCTTCAAGAAGTCTGTCGTGAAAGCAGCAGAAGCTGCCATCAAGACCTTTGTGCATCCCGACGTAGAAGTCACCATCGGCACAAAAGCTAAGACCGCTCTTCCACCAGAACCTGACAAGCTGCTGCCTGGCGTGAAGAACATCATCGCCGTCAGCTCAGGAAAAGGAGGAGTAGGCAAATCAACCGTGACTGCCAATCTCGCCATCGGACTGGCCAAACTCGGCTATCGTGTTGGCTTGCTCGACACCGACATCTTCGGCCCATCCATGCCAAAGATGTTTGGCGTGGAAGATGCACGTCCTTACGCAGAGCAGATAGACGGAAGAGACCTGATTATACCTATTGAAAAATATGGGGTCAAGCTACTTTCCATAGGCTTCTTCGTGGACCCAGAGCAAGCAACCCTTTGGCGCGGAGGCATGGCATGCAATGCGCTCAAGCAACTCATCTCCGAAGCAGCTTGGGGCGAACTCGACTATTTCATTCTTGACACCCCTCCTGGCACCAGCGACATACACCTGACGCTCATTCAGACACTGGGCATCACTGGAGCAGTCATCGTATCCACCCCTCAGCAAGTTGCCTTGGCTGATGCACGAAAAGGCATCAACATGTATATGAACGACAAGGTGAACGTGCCCATCCTCGGACTGGTGGAGAACATGGCATGGTTCACTCCCGCCGAACTGCCCGAAAACAAATACTACATCTTTGGCAAAGACGGATGCAAGAACCTGGCAGAGGAACTGAACGTGCCGCTGCTGGCACAAATTCCACTGATTCAGTCAGTCTGCGAAACAGGCGACCAAGGTGCTCCTGCCGTACTCAACCCAGCATCGCCAGAAGGCATCGCCTTTATGAGTCTTGCAGCAAAAGTTGTTACCCAAGTAGATAAACGGAATGTAGAAATGGCGCCCACCCAGCGTGTTGCTGTACAGAAATAACATTCATGAGCCGCTCGTGGTCTGCCATGAAATCGCAACTCCATCCACTTCCGCCTGAAGCAGAAAACATCCCTTCGCCCACACAATTCACCTACCCATTCTGCTATCGTCCGCACCCTCTTTGCCAGTTTGCAGCCAAGGAGGTTATTGACTATTGCTACAACACACCCGACATGTATCCGCACGAAGGAAAGATGTTTGGCGTGCTGGTGGTAGAACTGGAAGGGAAGCGCTACTACCTCCGCGCTTTCTCTGGCATTTACAACGGCGCCTATCATCACGAAGGCTTTGTGCCGCCCGTCTGTGACTTGCAGCAGGGCTACTTCCACGAAGAGGAGCAGCGGATTGTTGACTTGACACACCAAATCAACAGTTGCAACAATGAGGTGGAAAAGCAAGAACTAAAGGTACTGCGGAAAGAGAAATCACAGGCTCTGCAAACGTGGACCTTCCGCCAGTTTCGCATGCTGAACGCCAACAGGCAAGTGGCAGACTTGCTCGACATCTTCAAAGACTATAAGACTCCTTTCAGCGAAGAAGAATACATCGACTACAAAGAAGGGCGCGCACAGGTAAAACCTCAATCCAAAGTAGGCGTTCCACCAGGCGGCGCTGGCGAATGCTGCGCTCCCAAGTTGCTGCAATATGCCTACCAGCACAACCTGAAGCCTGTGTGCATGGAGGAATTTTGGGTAGGTCCCTCTAAAGGCAGCCAGATGCGCATCGAAGGGCACTTCTACCCCTCTTGCCAGCACAAGTGCGTCCCCATACTCACCTATATGATGCAAGGACTCGATGTTGAGGAAAATCCCCTGTTCAGCCGCGGCAAGAGGCTGCTCAGTCAAGTACGCATCCTCCATGAAGACGATGACCTCATGGTCATTTACAAACCTTCGGGCCTACTGTCTGTGCCCAGCCGCAACCACGGAGAGGTATCGCTGCAAGCCCATCTTACAGAAATCAACCCAGAGATTCGGCTTGTACACCGTCTGGACCAAGACACGTCAGGACTGATGCTGGCTGCCAAGAACCTTGAAGCCTGCCGCCAACTGCAAGAACAGTTCACCCGGCACGGAATCAAGAAAAAGTACATTGCCCTTCTTTCATCCTCCCCACAGCCAGGACAAGCATCTCAAGGCATCATATCTCTCCCACTCTCACGCAATCCATTTGACTCACCACGCCAAACGGTTGACCCACGATTTGGGAAACAAGCCATCACACGCTACCATTTTACTGACGAAAGTCGCGTAGAGCTGTATCCCGAGACAGGACGCACCCATCAGCTTCGTATCCACTGCGCTCATCCAGATGGGCTGGGACGCCCCATCAAAGGAGACATCCTCTACGGAACCGCCTCCGACCGTCTGTACCTGCATGCAGAGAGCATCACCTTCCGTCACCCTGCAACAGGAGCATGGATGACTTTCACAGAAAAGGCCTTCTGACGTCATTCCCACACAGCATAGCCTTAGACATACTTTGTGTCCTCTTATACCATTCCCCTCGGGGTACGGTTTTTCAGGGCAACAAAAAAAGTGCACCATCCGTAACCCAAACGGCTGGTGCACTTCGCTTAGAATCTCGCAAGCTATTCAAGCTTCTCAAAGTCCCAAATCCTTCTTGATAGCATCCACTTTAGCCTGTGCCTCAACGGTAGCCGATGGATAGCACTTAGGACATGCCATCTCGCCCTTCACCTCCACATAGAACTTAATCTTAGGTTCTGTACCAGAAGGACGAACTGAAATCTTGGTGCCATCAGCAGTGAACCACTGCAGCACATTGCTGGTTGCAGGCATATCGAGGTCTGACTCCACGCCTTGGCACACTTGCTTCAGCGTCTTGTAGTCCTTCACACAAACAACAGGACTGCCGCCAAGAGATGCAGGAGGAGTCTTGCGGAAGTCTTCCATCATCTGCTTGATTTCGTCAGCACCAGACTTGCCAGGCTTAGTGACAGAAATAGCATTCTGGTAAGCAAAGCCATAGTCGAGGTAAATCTTCATCAGCAAGTCGTAGAGCGTCATGCCGTTATCCTTTGCCCATGCAGCAATCTCGCAGAGCAGACAGATAGAAGCCGGGCTGTCCTTGTCACGCACCTTGTCAAATGGCAGGTATCCGAACGACTCCTCACCTCCGCCAATATACTTCTTCACCCCTTCAGACAGCTTGATTTCGCGCGCAATCCACTTGAAACCAGTATAGACATCGCGAATCTCCACGTTGTTGCGCTGAGCAATTTCTGCAATGGTCTCTGTCGTCACAATCGTCTTCACCATAAACTCATTGCCCTTCAGCTGTCCAAGCTTCTTCTTGTTCTCGATGATATAGTAAGAGAGCATGAGCGCAGTCTGGTTACCATTGAGG
>CAJGCU010000059.1 GCA_904501945.1 uncultured Bacteroidaceae bacterium | reverse complement strand
TTGAAACAGTGCCTGTCGATGATTTCTTCCAATTCGCGGTCAGGGTTGTGCAGGATGCGGCAATCATAGTCGAAAATCATCATTTCACCATTTTCGGCAGTGTAGGGCTGCCAGTTGGGAAGACCTTCTGTGTTCGGATTTCCTGTGTGGGCAAATTGCGCCCATGAATCGCTCATCAGGTCAGCCAGTCGGAAGTCCTTTTCCGTTGGGTTAGGTACATCGCTGTGCTGGTGGTGCAGACGATTGAAACTGAATTTCAGTTCTGCGCCATGTACCGAACCTCCGTTCTGTGGCGACCTCCACGTAAACATATACATATAGGTGTCAGCCTTGCGCTTGCCGCCAATCGCATCAGCAGTGATGATGGTTTTGGGGCGGAAAAGCCAGTCAATGCTCACTAGGTCTTGAGGCGTGTGGTCAGGATAAGCTTTGGAAAAAGCGTTAATGTAAGCGTCAGTCTCATCACCAAATGTGCGTTCCAATTGTGTGCGTGCCTCCTCTTGTGTCATAGGACGGCCGTATGTCAGACGCTGCAGTTCGTTGAATGTTGTTCCAATTAGAATGGGCACTTTTGCTGAAATGTCAGCAAATCCAGGTTGGAAAGGCTGTTGCAGCAGTACTTCCCCGTCTGGTGTAGGACCGAATCCCCACATCATAGGAGTGCCGGGACGGCGTGTGCCAATGCTGGCAGCCATAGCACGCTGTCCTGCGGCGTAGAGTTCCTTGTAGGGTACCTCCTTGATTTTGTCCACGTTAGTCTTGTCAATACCCAGTTCCTTCAGTACGGCTTCTCCTAGTTCCTCCGTCATGGCTTTCGTGTTCACGTTGAGAATGGTGCCGCTCATGACGATAGCCTTGTGGAACAGCCCCTTAGCCGATGGCATACAGAGCAGCGTGCCTACTTTTCCACCTCCGCCCGATTCGCCAAAGATAGTCACGTTCTTCGGGTCGCCGCCAAACTTCTTGATGTTGTCGCGCACCCATTCCAACGCAGCCACCACATCAAGCATGCCCACGTTGCCAGAATATTTGTAGGCATCTCCACAAGTGGATAAGTCTAAAAAGCCGAGGATGTTTAGTCGGTGATTCACGCCCACCACTACTACATCCTTTTTTGCAAGTGCCATGCCTGGGTCCCATGCCGAAGTGCCCGAATCAAAGCCGCCGCCATGCAGCCAAACCATCACAGGCTTCTTGCCCTTTCGGTCGGTCGTCCATACGTTGAGCACGCATGAGTTTTTCTCAGACATTTCTTCTTCAGACATCTCGCGATTGGTCTGCTGCATAGCTTGTGGCCCCCAGTGGTCGCAAGCTCTCACGCCTTGCCATTTGTCTACAGGAAGAGGAGGCATGAAACGCTCGACTTTTGCGTATGGAATGCCCAGCCATGCCATCGTTCCTTCTTGGTCAATGCCTTTCACAAATCCAGATGTTGTGCTGACCACCATAGGGTCGGCCTTCTGGCCTATGCACACAACGGCAACCCACAGGACCGCCATTGTCATAATCAATCTTAATTTCATTATGAATAATTTTTTATAATAGGTGTTTATCTTGTTGCAAAGTTAACACTTTCTTCACAAAATCTCAGTTTTTTTTCAGTAAAGTTAAAAACTATCCTCTTTTTCCCTTTTCAATCATAGAGGAAAGGGGAAAAAGCGTAACACGAATTTGTTGTCGAAATTAATAGGGATTCGAATTGCCAATAGTCCTCAAAAAAGAGATGTCGAGAAGGGCATCTGTCCTTTGCCCACAAAGACAAGTGTCCTTCCCCGTGTAGGGCAATTCTCCTTCCCCGCAAAGGATAGCCGTCCCTTTAAAGGACAAAAAGTGGCATTTGAATAGTTTTAGTATATAACCTGAAGATTTATTTACAGGAAAAGCAGACTCCATTGAACAATTATTTTTATATCAGGTTGACCTGTTTTAGCAGGTTTCTTTTTTAGGAATATAGTTACTGTATGAATTCAACGCGAGTTCGATATAAAGAGTTACGTAATCTTTAACGTCTGACTAAAGGCTGAAGAAGCCTGGAATCACAACAGTCCCTATCCCTTTCGGGTACCCTTAAATTTCATCCCATTTTTAGCTCCGCTCACAACCTCAAAAGGGGTGAGACTCTTACCTATGCCATAGGTGAGACTCTCACGTGTACCATAGGTGAGACTCTCACCTCTTTTGAGGTACAACATGAGGTGCCGAACAGGTGTCTGTCCAAAGGTAAAAAAGACACGAGTTCAATAACTTTCCAATAACTTCGAAGAAAACCAAAATATTTTTACTTTTAACTTACGTGAATTTAGAATGCATGAAGTTGATATTGTTAAAGATTTTTTAAAAAACATTTTTTTTTTGTTCTTTTATATTCCTTATATTATTTTTGCAAAAAATCTCGGCAGGGTCATTGCTTACTAATCAGAAAAACAAAATTATGCGTATGAAACATTTATTGATTCTTTTCATTTTAAGTTTCGGCTTTAGAATTACGGCAAAAGCCGACAATATTCCTTTCGTCGAGAACGGCAAGACTTGGCATCTGCGATTTTACTCACCGAAAGCATGGATGACACATACATTTTATGAAGGGCCATCCGATGAATATGATTTGCATTTTGGTAAGAATGAGTCATGGCAAACACAAGAGGGAGCAGAGGAGGACACCGTAATAGCGGGATGCGCTTACAAGAAACTCTATCGCGGATATGGCGAGAACTTGTCTGTTGCGGCATTGTTGCGCGAAGAGGAAGGAAAAGTGTATCTGTGGGACATGAATGCGGAGAAGGAAAGAGTGCTGTATGATTTCACACTGAATCAAGGAGATGTATTTTACATGCCTTATCAAGAAAATGGAAAAGAGGAAACCTTTACATGTACGGTGACGAAGGTGGACGAATATGAAACAGCAGGGCTGCGCCTGAAGAGAATCCATTTTGACGCACAAACTCCTAATAACACCGGAGAAGACAGCGGTGGCGTGTCGAGTAATGTATGGATAGAAGGGCTTGGTGTGCCTAATGGGAATCCGTTAAAGAGTGTGATAGACCCTGCTCAGGTTGGAGGCTGGTCTTGCTATTGTCCTTACATCTATACACCAACAGTTTTTTACCCATTCTCTTTTGCTAAACAAGGATTTAGAGGGCAAGAACTGATTTTGTATGAAGAAATGCCTGAAGTCAATTCTGATGGAACGAGTCAAAAGGAGCAGTTGCAATATGAATTGCTTGCAGGCAATGAAGAAGAAACAGACACCTTGCATATTTCCGGCTATATGTGGGCAAATGCTGATTGCAACCATTACATATATTGCTACGATGACTCTAAAAAAGTTTGTTGGGAGCGAGTGGAAATAGGACAAAAGAAAGGCTCTCCAAAGGCTTGCTGGGTGGATGTGAAGTTCCCGATGTTCTATAATGAATATTATCAATATGTAGTAGAGGATAATGAAGGGGAGCATCCTATAGGAGATGTTGTTAATTCAATCAGCGACATCGCAGAAGAGGGAATGTTTCCTACTGGTATATACGACCTCACAGGGCGTTCTGTCAGCACTCCTACGAAAGGTATATTTATTCAGAATGGGAAGAAGGTGATGGTGAAGTGAAGTTATATGGTTAGACGGTTGTGATGTTGCTGTAACATTCGCAGATTTCCCTTGCTCTTCCGACTTGTCAACAAATCCTGTTTTGCAATGTGTATGATGGGATTTGTTGTTTTTTTTAATGAAAAAATGCCAGGATTGTTGTGTGTCTATGGGAAAAGGGGTATATTTGCAACTATTGTGCGGCTGATGTGTGGAGGGACGATGCTGAAAGGAATATTTTAGGATAAATATCATAAACTTTAACTTTTTTAATTATGGCTTTCTTAACAGACGAAAAACTCGTGATTGTAGGTGCTGGTGGTGCTATCGGCTCTACTATGGTTCAGCTGGCTTTGACTATGAAGCTTACGCCTAATGTATGTCTCTATGACGTTTACGCTCCAGGCATGGAGGGTGTGATGGAAGAGATGTTCCACTGCGGTTATGACGGCGTGAACCTTACTGCTACAACAGACGTGGCTGAGGCATTCAAGGATGCAAAGTATATCATTTCTTCAGGTGGCGCGCCTCGCAAGGCTGGCATGACTCGTGAAGACCTTTTGGCTGGCAACTGCAAGATTGCTGAGGAACTCGGTAAGAACATTAAGGCTTACTGCCCTGACGTGAAGCACGTTACTGTGATTTTCAATCCTGCAGACTTGACAGGTCTTGTTACCTTGCTTTACTCAGGTTTGAAGCCAGGTCAGGTAACAACACTTGCTGCGCTTGATTCTACTCGTCTCCAGTCTGCTATCGCTAAGAAGTTTGGCGTGAAGCAGTATGAGGTGACTGGCTGCGCTACTTATGGCGGTCATGGCGAGCAGATGGCTGTGTTTGGTTCTGCTGCAAAGGTGGCAGGAAGACCTCTCTACGACATTATCGGTACTCCTGAATTCCCAGAGGCAGAATGGGAACAGATGAAGAAGGATGTTACTCAGGGTGGTGCGAAGATTATCGAACTGCGCGGACGTTCTTCATGGCAGAGCCCTGCATACTGCTCTGTGGAGATGATTCGTTCAGTGATGGGCGGCGAGAAGTTCCGCTGGTCTGCAGGTACTTACGTTTCAAACGAGAAGTACGACCACATCATGATGGCTATGGATACAACTCTTGATACTAATGGTTGTACTTACAAGATGCCAGAAGGTACTCCAGAGGAAATGGCTAAGCTCGATGCTTCATACGCACACCTCTGCAAGATGCGTGACGAGCTGGTTGACCTGAACATCATCCCTGCTATTTCAGAGTGGAATAAGATCAATCCAAACTTGTAATTGATGGAGTGAAAAGTGAAAAATCAATTTTACTAGTCTGTCAAAGGATGGGTAACTTGGATTTTTTACTTTTCGTTCTTCGCTTTTTCATTTCTTCTTTCTTATGAAGAAGTACGGAAAGTATACGCTCTTAGGATGGAGTTGGCGTGTCCTCTTGGGGATTACGCTAACTCCATTTTTGTTGTTGGGGCTGCTTTTTGTACTGGTGTATTTCCCTCCCATTCAGAAATTTGCGGTTGATAAGGTTGCCGAGATTCTGAGTGAGGAGATGGACATGAACGTGACGGTGGAAAGGGTACGTCTGGCTTTTCCGCTGGATTTGAACGTTGGAGGAATGCTTGCTGTTCAAGATGGAGATACCGTGCTGGATGCCAGATTGCTGAATGTGAGCGTGAGGGCGTTGCCGCTGTTCCATGGAGAAGCAGAGGTGGATGATGTGCATCTCTATGATGTGAAGTTGAACACGAAGGATTTAGTAGAAGCTGCTGCGATAAGAGGTTCTGTAGCAGAGTTGGGTCTTGATTCCCACAGTACGGACTTGAAGAATGGACTTGCTGTGGTAAACAAGGCGCTCTTGCGTGATGCAGATTTGACGGTGGTGCTGGCTGATTCGGTGGCAGAGGACACGACAACATCGGAACTTGTTGATTGGAGAATACGGGTGGATGATATTGAACTACAGCATGTGAAGGCTATGGTGATGCTGGCTCCGCAGGTGGATAGCGCATGTGTGATAGTTGACATTGGGACTGCTCATGCCAAAGCCTTTTTGGACTTGGGCAAAGAAATCTATCAGGTGGATCAACTGGAGGTGGCAGGCACTCGTGTGGGGTATGACTTGCTGAATATGCCAAAGTTGCCTGAACAGCTGGATCCGAATCATCTTCTATTTGAGGACGTGTGCCTAACTATGGATTCTTTTGTATATAAAGGAACCCAGGAGATGGAGCTGATGCTGACGAAATTTGCAGCCAATGAACATACTGGACTTGTGATTGCTGATGCTAACGGAAGGGTGGAGATGGATTCACAGGCATTGTCTTTGCCGAAGTTTACGGTGACGACGGGTGACAGCCGGTTGATGTTTGCTTATCGCATGGACATGAATGCTTTTGACGAGGTTTCGCCTGGCAAATTCTCGTTCTTGGGCGAGGGGCAGATAGGCAAGGAGGACATGATATACTTCACACGTATGGGCGGGGAGGGCACTCGCGATGTTTGCACGATGATGTCTGAGCGTTTGCCAGCTCTGCCATCTGTGCTGCAGGTGAAGGCCGAAGGTAATTTGAAGGCTGTGAATGTGGAACGGCTTTATCTGGATGTGCCAGAATTAGCTACACTGGAAGGTGGGGCTGAACTGTTTGATGTGGCAGGCAATATCTCTTTGCTGGCAAATATTGGTGTTCGCGATGTGCACGAAGCGACAGTGGACGTGGAGGGCACTTTTGATATGGCGGATGAAACGTATGCGGCTCAGATGTTTTTTGATAGTCTAGTGGTCAATCACTATGTGGCGTTGGAAGATACGGCTGTGTTCTCTGGCAAGGCTTCTGTACAGGGTGAGGGTCTGGATTTCTTTTCGCCTCATACGGTGGTACAAGCTGTCGCAAGTCTTTCTGACTCTCGTTTCGGAAAGATAGATTTGGACAATATTCAAACGGATGTGACACTGAAGGGGCAGCAGTTGCTAGCGAATGTGCTGTGTGATAACTCGCAGCTGCAAGTTCAGCTAAAGCTTGATACGGAATTGCAGAAACATCTCATTGACGGCTCTCTGGACCTGGATGTCCCTCTGGTGGATATTCAAGGCATGGGCTTTAGTGAAGAACGAATGCAGGCAAGTTCTCGAGGTACGGTCACGTTCTCTTATGATTGGGGCGAAATTTTTAGCATAAATTCTCATATTGATGAGTTGTCTTTGCTAGTGCGTAAAGATAGTGTACATGCTGAAAATATGGATTTATATGCTGCTGCTCAGAAAGATACGACGGTGGCGACTTTCAAGACGGGAGACTTGTTTTTTGATTTTTTTACTCCTAATAATGTGTTTCAGTTGTTGCCAAGACTGGAGGAACTGGGTGAAGTGGCAGGTCAGCAGTTTAAGGATCGCAATGTGAATCTTGATGTGCTGAAGACTTATTTTCCTGATGTGTCGCTCCACGCTGCCGCAGGTTATGAAAACCCGTTGGCAGACCTTCTGAATGTGTATGGTATCAGGTTCCGTGAGTTTTTAACTGATATAGAGATGACGCCAGAGGATGGAGTGATGAGTAACGGACATGTTTATTCTTTCGTGATGGATGATGTCATGGTTGATACGGCTTTCTTCACGATTATGCAAGACACGACACAGCTGGATTATCGTGTAGGTGTGCAGTGTCATGAACAGCCTCAGCTTCCCGCATTCCGTGCCTATCTTGAAGGATTTTTAATGGCTGACAAGGCGGATGCACATTTAACTTATTTCGACAAGAAAGACCGTAAGGGAATAGACCTTGGTGTAAAGGCTGACGCTGCAGACAGCTGTGTTAATTTCAGTTTGTATCCACAGAAGCCAGTGCTGGCATTCCGAGAGTTTAGCCTGAATGGCGATAATTATATAACCACTCGGCCTCAGAAGCCGATTCAGGCAGATGTGCGCTTGAAGAGCTTGACGGACAGTTGCTATATGGCGGTATATGCTGATGAGAACGAGTGGGGAAAACAAATTGCCAATCTGGTTATCGATGACCTGAATTTGAAGGAACTGCTAACTATTGTGCCTGTGCCTAATCTACCGTCAATGGCAGGTGTTTTGAATTTGGATGCATACTATATTGACCAAGAGGAAAATTTCTTGGTGGAAGGTTCTCTCGATGCTAACAGCTTTGTGTATGAAGGTTTGAATGTGGGAGATTTTGATTCGCAGTTTACTTATGCTCCTCAGAGTGAGACGGTTCATGTGATAGATGCTAATTTAGCTTATAATGGCAACGACATCGTTTTCTTGGAAGGAGTGTACGATGCAACGGATGAAGGTGAACTTGATGCCAGCATGTTGTTGGAAGATGTGCCTGTAGATATGCTTAATCCTTTCATCCCAGACCAGTTGGTAGGATTTAAAGGTGCGCTGTCAGGTCATATGGATGTGAAGGGGCCAATGGATGCTCTCTTGTTCAATGGGGCATTGATGCCTCGCGATATGCATGTGCTTTCCGATCCTTACAGCCTTGACTTTACTTTGGCGAATGATACGATAGCATTTACTGACAGCCGTGTAGAGTTTGATGACTTCAAGTTCTATGGTGCAGATGAGAATCCGTTGGCTTTGAATGGCTATGTGGATTTCTCTGATTTTGAAGAACTATTCTTGTCTTTGTCGCTCAGAGGCTCTAATTTTAAAATTGTAGAAGCTCAGCGTAGTAGCAATAAGGTGCTGTTTGGTGATATGTACGGAGATTTCTTTGCTCGTGTCATTGGTTCAACCAACGATCTTACAGTACGTGGATTGGTGAGAGTTTTGCCTACAACAAACATTACCTATATTATGACGGAAACCCCTTTGTATCAGGGTGATCGTTTGGAGGATATTGTAACTTTTGTGGATTTCAGCGCTCCGCCTCCACCTCGTGATGAGATGCTCAAGAAGACCTTTATGGGTATAGACATGAACATGTCATTGAGCATTGAGGATGGCGCAAAGTTTAATTGCGAGTTCTCTGCTGACAAACAAAGCTATATCAACGTGCAGGGAGGTGGCTCTGTCACGATGCTTTACACGCCTGAAGGTGTAATCAATCTGCAGGGACGATATACCATCAATGAGGGTGAGATGAAATACACGTTGCCAATCATTCCACTCAAGACATTTACAATTCATAATGGGTCCTATATTGAATTTACAGGTAATCCAACTAACCCTGTGCTGAATGTGGCTGCAACAGAGCGGGTACGTGCTGCTGTAGGGCAGAGCGATGGCTCTAGTCGTAGTGTCGCATTTGATACGGGATTGAAAATAACCAATTCGTTGGATAATATGGGATTGGCGTTTACGATAGAAGCTCCTGAAGACCAGGCTGTTCAGAATGAGTTGGCAGCATGCTCTGCTGAAGAAAAAAATAAGCTAGCAGTGGCGATGCTTGCTACAGGTATGTACCTTTCTGGATCTAACAGCAAGGGTTTTACTGCTGGGAATGCTCTAAATAACTTCTTGCAAAATGAGATAAACAACATTGCAGGACGTGCTCTTTCGACAATGGTAGATATCAATGTGGGAATGGAACAGACAACTCGCGATGATGGTACCAGCCGTACGGACTACTCCTTCAAGTTCTCTCGCCGTTTTTTCTCTGATCGTCTGAATGTTGTGATAGGCGGAAAGGTGAGTGCAGATGGCAACACAGAACAAAACGAGTCTGGAGCTTACATAGATGACGTGTCTCTGGAATGGCGACTCGATAATGGCGGAACGCAGTATATTAGACTTTTTCATGAAAAGGACTATTCGAATTTGATTGAAGGTGAGTTAGACAAGAATGGTGCAGGTGTACTTCTGCGTAAGAAAGTAGATAAGTTGTCGGATCTCTTTATCTGGCGGAAAAAAGATGACGAAACAAAATAGCAAGGGCGATGAAAAAGACATTCTTACACATATTTATATTAATGCTTCTTGTTGCATGCTCGACGACTTCTCAGCTTCCAGAGGGTGAAATGCTTTATACGGGTATCAAGGAGATAGAGGTAGAAGACCGACTTGGTACTTTGGCGGAAGAAAATGCTTTGCTCGAAGTTGAGGCCGCTCTTGCCTATCAGCCCAATGGTTCATTCATGGGGAGTTCTTCTTTGCGAAGTCCGTTTCAAGTCGGATTGTGGACCTACAATGCTTATGTGAATAAGTCTCGTAAGGGTTTTAATAAGTGGCTGTTTGATTCATTTTCCACACCGCCAGTTACGATTTCTCACGTTTCTCCTGATATGCGAGCAAAAGTTGCGACAAACCTTTTGCAGAATTATGGATATTTCCGAGGGAAAGTAGATTATGAACTTGTCAATCAGAAAAATCCGAAGCAGCAGAAGATTGCCTATCATGTGAAACTTGATGAACCTTATCTGTATGATAGCATACAGTATCGTTTCCCAGCCATAGAGGACAGTATATTGCGAGCTACAGCCGATGATGCTTATGTTCATAAGGGAGGACAATTTTCTACGCTTGATTTGACCAGTGAAAAGACGCGTATAGTTAATGCGTTTCGTGACAACGGCTTTTATTACTATCGTCCTGATTATGTGACTTATTTGGCTGATTCAACCAATGCTCCTTATCGGGTTACCCTTTGTGTGCTTCCTGACATAGATATGCCGCAGAATGCCAAACAGCAGTATTACTTTGGAAATGTGAGTGCATACATTCGTCAGCCTCGTGTGCGTACAAATCGTCGTCAAGCCAGCACGGAACAGCGTTCCACTGAGACGAGACAGCGTATGGTAAATCAGTATACAGACTCTCTGATGCTGAATGACTTGAAGATTGTATATCAAGGTGACCGTATGCCTGTAGCTCCTCGTGTGCTTTTTAAGAATTTCAAGTTTTGGAAACGTCGTTTGTTCAATCAGTCTAATGTGGACAAAACCATTGCAAATTTGCATAGCATGAACATTTTCTCTGGCATGAAATTTACTTTTACGCCTCGAGATACAACTTTGACGAACGATACGCTTGATGTTCGCCTGGAACTGACGATGGACCAGCTTGTCGATGCTGAACTGGACTTCAATATCACGCAGAAGTCTAATTCGCAGGTAGGACCGAGTTTGGGACTGATTCTCTCTAAACGAAACGCTTTCCATCATGGAGAGACCCTTTCTGTAGGATTGAAAGGTAGTTATGAGTGGCAGACCCAAAAGCAGTTTGGAGAGAATAAACGTATTGATTCCTATGAACTTGGACTTGATATGTCGCTGTCCTATCCATGGATTGCTTTTCCTGGACTCAATAAACAATTTTTCAGGTATCCAGCATCTACAACTTATCGACTGAATATCAATCAGCTAAATAGAGCCAATTACTATAGGCTCATGTCCTTCATTGCAGAGGCAAAATATGGTTTCCAAACCAGTCGCTCATGGAGTCACGAATTGACTCCTCTCACTATTTCCTACAACAAGATGCAGCATACCACGGCTCGTTTCGACTCTATTGTGGCCAACAATTCAGCCCTTTATGTGTCATTGCGCGACCAGTTCATCCCTGCTATGCAGTATTCTATTATCTATGATAATACATGGAATACTCGTTTGGCGCATTCTATGCATTTTGAGGGGACGGTCAAAGAATCCGGAAATTTGCTCAACACAGCCAATTCCATCATAGGTATTGACTACCACAAGAAAGATAAAAAACTGTTAGGTACTCCTTATTCTCAGTTTCTCAAATTTACGTTTACGCTGAATAATCAGTTCCGTGTTGCAGATAAAAGTACGATTGCTACACGTGTACAATTGGGCGCAATTTGGACGTATGGGAACTCTCGTTATGCTCCTTATAGTGAACTTTTCTATGTGGGAGGTGCCAATAGTATTCGTGCATTTGCCGTTCGCAGCATAGGACCAGGTAGCTACTTGGACCGCGAAGGAAGAGGAACCTATCTTGATCAGGCTGGCGACATGAAGTTCGAACTCAATGCTGAATACCGTTTTCCCATTGTCAATGCCCTTCAGGGAGCATTCTTCATTGATGCCGGCAATGTATGGCTCATGCGTAAGGATGATGCCCATCCTGGTGGACAGTTTAAACTTAATAGATTCTTAAAAGATATGGCGCTGGGTACGGGATTAGGTGTCCGTTACGACCTCGATTTCCTCATCCTCCGTCTTGATCTTGGCATAGGAATCCATGCCCCCTACGATACTGGTAAGTCTGGTTATTACAATATTCGCAAGTTCAGTGACGGATTGGGCTTCCATTTTGCCGTAGGTTATCCATTCTAAAGGAATCTGACAGAAATGTTGACTTATGAAAATTGTTGTATCACAGGAAATTAAGGATGTTTGCCCTCTGTTTGTTGGGGCATGTGTAGAGGCATCTGTTCGCAATAGCCTTTTCTCTTCCGCATTATGGAATGAGATAGGGAATTTTAGCCAAACTTTTTGTCTGCAACATACGACCGAGACTCTTAAAGAAATCACCCCGATCTCTGCTACTCGGAGCATTTATCGTCTTTGTGGCAAAGACCCTTCGCGCTATCGCCCTGCGGCCGAAGCTTTGCTGCGTCGCGTGCTGCAAGGAAAGGAACTATACAAGGTAAACACGTTGGTTGACCTGATAAATCTGGCCTCGATGGTACATGGGTATAGCATAGGAGGATTTGATGCTTCCAGGTTTGTTGGTGACACGCTCACACTTGGCATAGGACGTCAAGGGGAGCCTTATGAAGGTATAGGGCGTGGAATCATCAACATTGAAGGGCTTCCTGTCTATCGTGATGCAGAAGGTGGTGTCGGAACGCCTACAAGTGACCATGAACGGACTAAGCTTACTCTTGAATCGACTCATCTTGTGGTACTCATCAATGGCTATGACGGCAGCAGGGAAAGAGTAGAAGCCAATGCGCGTCATTTGCAAGAACTTTTGCGAAGATATTGCTCTAGTGATGGAGGTACGTATTTTCTCTATTCTTGAAAGCGATTCATGTTTTGTTAGAAATTAGTTGTGGCATTGGGGCTTGTTCCTGCATGTTCACCGTGTGCATAAAATATTAAACACCGCCTACGAAATATTTCGTGCACGGTGTTTAATATTTTATGCACACGGTGAACGCCTGTTGAAGATGTCCAGAAGTCTGTTTTGGAGTAAATACGTCGCAAATCTATTATATGTGGGTTGTGAAAAGGAAAAATGTGTATAAAATGTGAAATATTGTTATTTTTTTGTGTGCTATTTTATACAATGCTTTGCCACAATGTAAAAGTTTATTAAATTTGTAGCGCAAACACAATTTTTATTATTGTCGACAATTAAAGGTTAGCTGGCTATGTCTATAAAAATTAAGAACCTGAACAAGGTTTATCCAAACGGCTATCATGCATTGAAGGACATCAATTTGGAGATTCCTTCAGGGATGTTTGGTTTGTTGGGTCCCAATGGCGCAGGTAAATCCACATTGATGCGTATTTTGGTGGCTTTGATGGAGCCATCCAGCGGAGAAGTGGAAATGTATGGGTATAATTTGCTGAAAGAACGCCGTGAAGTAAGACGCATACTTGGGTATCTGCCTCAGGATTTCCGTTTTTTTGCTAAATACAAGGTGATTGAATATCTAGATTATGCTGCTCGTCTTTCTGGCATGGACGATAGCCGCAAGCGTAAGCAAGCGGTAGCCGACATGCTCGAACAGGTAGGTCTTTATGAAGTGCGTGAACGATATGCGTCAAAGCTGTCGGGAGGTATGAAACGAAGACTGGGCATTGCACAGGCATTGATTCATGAGCCTAAAGTCATTATTGTGGACGAACCTACTACAGGTCTCGACCCTGAAGAGCGTATCCGTTTCCGTAACCTCTTGACTCAAGTGAGCGGTAACGATATTACGATTATTTTGTCAACTCACATTGTGGGTGACATTTCCAGCTCGTGTGTTGATATGGCACTGCTGAACAAGGGGGAGATTTCTTTTAAAGGTTCTCCAGAAGAAATGTTGCGACGTGCGGATGGTAAAGTGTGGCGTTTGTGTGTCAGCAATGATGACTACAAGACGATAAGCGCACGTTATCCAGTTATCTCAACCATTCCAAGAGGTAGAAACTGGGAGATTCAGGTTGTAGCAGATGCCCTTGATGGCTATGAGGCAGAGCCTTTCACGCCTAATCTTGAACACGCTTATGTGTATTTCATGGAAAGTAAGCTTGATTTGTGGCTGAACGACTAATTCCAGACATTTTTTTCCTTAAATCTTATTTGTAAAAACTAACCAAAAAAACTTCGAACTCCCTATGCAGTTCTTGAACAATATACTGTCAGTAGCAAAATACGAATCTAAGCTGTTGACGAGAAGCTGGTTTTTCAAGGTGTTCTCAACCGTTTCGGTTATATTGATTATCACCTCGTCTGCATCCATTCTCGTAAACACCCATGCTTTTGTCAGCATTCCTTCGTTACTTGCCTACAATTTGATGCTTTATTTCAATGTGGCTCAAGCCATTGTCTCAATATTTTTGGCATCTGAATATCTGAAACGAGACAAGCAACTGGACACCTCAGAAGTGTTTTATGTGCGTCCTTTGAGCAATGCTGAATATTTGCTGGGAAAGATGTGGGGTACTATCCAAGTGTTTGTCTTGCTCAATTTCATTGTGATGGCCATCTCCATAATGATGGGTTATGTCCATTTGCAAGAGCATGTGTCGCCACTTAGCTTCTTCATGTATTTCTTCATCCTGAACATTCCTACACTTATTTATATTATAGGTTTGTCAACATTCCTGATGCTTGTCATCAAGAATCAGGCTCTTACGTTTGTTATCTTGCTGGGATACATTGGCTTGACTCTTTTCTATATTGGTGACAAGTTCTATTATCTGTTTGACTATATCGGTTTCAATCTTCCGATGCTCATGTCAACCATCACGGGATTTGCCGATTGGCAGTCACTTGCTATTCATCGATTGATGTATCTGTTATTGGGACTCGGATTTATTTTGTGCAGCATCTCTTTGTTCCGCCGTCTCCCCAATTCTCCCCGTGCACTCTATCCATGGCGTGCTGCAGCAACATTGTTGATTGTTGCTGGTGTTGGGTGTGGTTGTTACCATGTTTACCAATATGTTGGTTCTGAGCATTTTCAGGATCGATTGGTCGAACTGAACAATCTTCATGTAAATGACCCTAAGATGGAGGTGGATTCCTGCAGAATAGATGTGGAACAACAAGACGATTTGTTGAAGTTTAAGGCTGATATTATCGCTACTCCAGTAAACGAAGCATCAGCATTTACATTCACATTGAACCCTGGTTTCAAAGTTGCTTCAGTAACAATGAATGGTAAACCGCTTCAATTCCAGCGTGAAGAACATCTATTGGTGATAGACTTCCCTGCAAAAGTTAAGTCAGACGAACGTGTTGCCTTCACGATTGAATACGAGGGAGTTGCTGATGAACGCATCTGCTATTTGGACATCCCAGAAGAGACATTAAATCAGCAAGAGAAGTTTATGGATAACTTCAACATAGGCAAGAAGTATGGATACCAGTCAGAAGAATACACTTTGCTTACTCCTGAAATTTACTGGTACCCACGTCCTGGCGTATGTTATAGTAGCGAAAGTCCCGACTGGCAGCAGAGCTACTTTACGAATTTCAGTATGAAGGTAAAACCTAATGAGGGAATGACTGTGTTGTCGCAAGGTGAACGCAAACTGAGTGCAGATTCTTTGGTAACATCTTTTTCCCCAGAATACCCATTGCAGTCGTTGTCGCTTATCATTGGACCTTACAAGGATTGTTCTATTGTGGTTGACAGCACGTTGTATTCGGTGTGGTATATTGATGGACATGATTTCTTCTCTCAAGAATTGGATCTTATACATGATACGATTCCTTCTATTATCAGTGATGTGAGGTTTGACTACGAGGAGACTGTCGGTATGCTGTATCCTTTCAATCGTTTTTCTATGATTGAGGTTCCAGCTCATTTTTCAAGTTATTCACGTACTTGGACTCAAGCTCAGGAGAAAATGCAGCCAGAAATGGTGCTAGTACCTGAAAAGATGTATAATAGTTGGCGTTTTAATATTAAACAACAAAAAGAATGGAGAAAGAATAACGGCAGAAATGGACGTGGTGGAGGCGGAGGCTGGAACAGACGTGGACAAACCATGACAGACTATGATGTCCAAATGGGAGTATTTCGCGATATGCTGTATTTCATGATGGAAACCAATACTGGGTTTGATTTTCAGGAAGGCGCTTTAGGACGAGGTTCCGTTACTGTAAAAGAAAGTCCATATTATATCTTCCCTCAGATGTATAATTTCAGGTATAACATTTATTCTAGCGAGTGGCCTGTTGCTAACAGATTGATTGAGCTGATGCTGCAAAAT
>CAJGCU010000058.1 GCA_904501945.1 uncultured Bacteroidaceae bacterium | reverse complement strand
GCTTTGCTCGGGTGAGGAGGAGGTGTGGATGAAAGATGCTCGTGATGCAGGATACAGTGTGCTTTATGTGCCAAAACCTGTTGTGATGACTCCTGCAGGAACTACGGGTGCATGTTTTGTTGGGAACGAAAAGCTTCAGATGAGCAAGGGCGCAACATTCAGGTATGTATATGGTACTCCTAATGCGCTGTGGCGCACGCTGAAGGAAGCAGGGTGGTGGCTGGTGCATCGAGGGGCCAATCCGTTCCCTATATTATATAATATGTTAAAGGGAATGGTAGAAGTTTAAGTACTGTTGGGCAACTTTGATGTAGTCGTGATGCTTCTTCACGTAGTCGATACTTTGCTGTTGTAGCAAAGGAATACGTTCGGGGTGAAGCGCAAGTTTTTCAATTTCTTCATAGCAGCTGTCGTAGTTGGGCTGTACGTTGATGATGGGGCGCAGTTCTGTTTCACCTAAGATTTCGTAATTCTCTGGCTCTCCTCCGCCAATGTTGATGATGCCTTTTGACATGGCCAGCAGGGAGTTCATTGCTGGGGTGTAGCTGTAGAGCTGGTCGAGGATGGCATCGGAGGAATTCATCATGTCCTGATATTGGGCAAAAGGAACTCCTTCTGCAATTTGCAGTTGCAGACGGTCAGGGTATTTCGCCTGTACAGCTTGAGCCGCCTTGAACATAATGTCTGTACCTTTATAGGCATTGCGTCCTTTGCTAATGCCGATGAAGATTTTCACTATCCCGTTTTTTGTGTAAGAACCTTCTGCCTTTGTTTCGGGCATTTTGATAGGGAAGGGGATGAAGGTCATTTTCTCTTTGAATTGCTGATAGGTGGCCCAATACTCATAGAGCCCTGCTACAATGCCATCACAGTCGTTGGCAATCAGTTGGTTGAGCGTTTCTTTGGGAGTGCCAATCATCTCTTGCCGGAATCGTTCTGCTTCGATGTCGGTACGGATTGAGTTGCCGAAATTGAAGTCACTATAGCGGAGCGGACGCTCGTGGGTGTTAACTTGTGCCCAATAGTAATCCATGCCGAATGCACCCATTACCATCCTTCCGTTGTGTTTGCGCAGATAGCGATAGAATGGAGTCAGACGTTCTGCTTTCAGTTCAAAGAAGATGGGATTGATGAGCTGTACAACATCATATCCTCGCATCTTGGGCAATGCTTTCATCAGTCTCAGCAAAAAATCCGTGTTGCCTCGAAGGCCGAATTCACGTTTCAGGTCGATGTCACGAGGGTAATTCTTCCAGTTGTCTCCATTGCTGGCCACGACACATTCATGCCCCAACGTCTTGAAGCCTTCAGATAATGTGGCATGCACATTTGAATAGTCGCCCAAAAGAAGAATTCGCATTTTTTTTCTGTATATTTTTCACAAAGGTAAGAAAAAACTCCTAACTCACCACGTTTAACTCTTAACTTTTCTGTATATTTGCCTACAAAATCTTAAGTCAGAATGGAAATAACCGTAATCGTTCCAGTGAAAAATAGGCGTGAGCACATTGGCAAGACGCTTGATACAATCATGAGGTCGGGTGTTGCTCCGAAAGAAATTATCATTATTGATAACGAGAGCACTGATGGTACTTACCAGTTTTGTGAACAGTACATCAAGAGCCGCCCTAATGTCACGCTTCTCAGGGAAACTTTTCCGGGGGCAGCTGCTGCACGCAACAAAGGTCTGAAGTCATGCAAGACGGAATGGGTCTATTTTTTCGATAGCGATGATGAGTTTGACTATAATTTCATATCGACGATACAGCGTTTGCCTTCAGATGGTTATGATATGATTGCTACACCTACTTGCATGACGGTTAAAGGTAAGGATGTGGTGCGTACTTTTATACCTTCTGACGATCCTCGAGTGCAGATTCTTGCCAGTGTGCTTGTCACGACCAGCATGCTGTTTCGTACTTCTTTCTTGAAGGATATCGGTGCATGGAATGTTGAGTGTCGTATTTGGAATGACTGGGAATTGGGATTGCGCGTGATGTTGCACCGTCCAAACATATTGTGGTATTCTGACAAGCCATTCCATAACGTTAAGATTCATCCAGATAGTATAACGGGAGATTGCTTCTCCAAGAGTTACAAGCCGCTCATTCGTACTCTGAGTGTGGCTGTTAGCAACCTGCATTCGTCTATTTTGCAGCCTTTGTCACGCTATCATGCGCAACACCTCACTTGTCTTTATCCTCATCTTGACTTGTTGATGTTTCCTCTTTATTTGCGTGTCTGCATCTTGCTGGGTAAAATGCGGAATGAGAAGCTGTTAGGCAAGAGCAAGCACCATAAGATGGCAGTGAAGTCTTTGTCTATTTTTCTGCATGACCATTTCCATCCTACTTTCTCGCAGCGATGTGTAGGGAACATTCTCCAGTTCTACACGATGCTGGGAGGTCAAGGTGCATGGCGTATGGCTTTAGCGATATGTAAGGGGAGAGTTTAGTTTTTTGCAGTTTTACGGTTATACGGTTGTACGGTGGGCTGATGGTGGACAATAACCGTCTAACCGTACAACCGCATATTCTAATACTAATACAATGGAACGTTAATGTCGAACACGGGTTCGGCGTCTTTCAGACGTGGGTGGTGAGCATCCTTTTCTGAAAGGATGATGTTTTCACTGGATATTTGCCAGTCAATGCCAAGGTCTGGGTCGTCCCAGGCAATTGCACCTTCGCTCTGAGGCGCGTAGTAGTTGTCGCACTTATATTGAAAAACAGCCTCTTCGCTTAGTACGGCAAAGCCATGGGCAAAACCACGTGGAACGAAGAACTGACGATGATTGTCTTCTGTCAGCAATACAGACACGTGCTTGCCGAAGGTGGGACTTCCTTGGCGAATGTCAACAGCCACATCCAGTACGGCACCTTTCACCACGCGTACCAATTTGCTCTGCGTGAAAGGTGGTTTCTGAAAGTGGAGACCACGCACAACTCCTGCAACAGACTGGCTTTCATTGTCCTGTACAAATGTTGTGTTGCACACTTTCTCCTCGAATTCTCTTTGGGAGAAGCTCTCGAAAAAATATCCGCGCGCATCGCCAAAGAGTTTTGGCTCAATAATTTTTACACCTTCAATTTCGGTGTCAATCACGTTTATCATAACTATTCCTAATTTAAATTGTCGCAAAGATACAGAAAAGTTGAGAGTTAAGAGTTGGGTCTTAAGAGTTTTTTTCTCTTTCCGTACATTTTCTATAAAAAAAGCTAAAAACTTATGCACTCTTAACTCTCAACTCTTAACTTTTCTGTATCTTTGTCCCAAATTTGGAGGTTCATGACAAACAACGTTATCATTTCTACAGACATAACGCAGACATTGACAGAAACCATAGAGCGCATAACGCACGACAAACTCTTTCTGTTGGCTGACCAAACTACATACGAGCAATGCTTCCCTGTGGTGAAGCATCTTCCGTGTTTGCGTCATGCTCAGCCCATAGTCATAGGTGCTACCGATGCGCACAAAACATTATACACGCTTGCTCAAGTGTGGAAAGCTATGAGTGACAATGGTGCTACACGACATTCTCTGCTCGTCAACCTTGGTGGAGGCATGGTTACCGACTTGGGCGGATTTGCTGCCAGCACCTTCAAGAGAGGCGTCAAATATGTCAATATCCCCACAACTCTCCTCTCCATGGTCGATGCCAGCGTGGGCGGAAAGACAGGTGTCAACTTCAACGGGCTCAAAAACGAAATAGGCGTGTTCAATGCTCCCGAAACAGTTGTTATTGATACTGAGTTTCTTCGTACTCTCGACCATGACAACATTCTTTCGGGCTATGCCGAAATGCTCAAGCACGGACTCATCTCTAACGAGGGACATTTCTCCCAATTGCTCCATTTCGATATTGACCATGTGGACTACAAGGCTCTCGGAGAGATGGTAGGCACAAGCGTTGCTGTTAAAGAAAACATAGTAGAGGAGGACCCTCTAGAGCATGGTATTCGCAAGGCACTCAACCTCGGACATACAGCTGGACACGCCTTAGAAAGCTGGGCTCTTACACGCAAACCTGTACTTCATGGCTATGCCGTGGCATGGGGACTCATTTGCGAGCTCTATCTTTCCTGTGTCCTGACTGGATTCCCTACGGAAAAGATGCGTCAAGTTGTTCGTTTTGTCAAAGAAAATTATGGAGTTCTGCCCATCACTTGCAACGACTATGAGGAACTTTACGGTTATATGACCCACGACAAGAAAAATACTGCCAACACTATCAATTTCACCCTTCTCGGAGGTGTAGGCGATATTCGTATTAACCAGACTGCCAGCAAAGAAGAGATATTCCAGATGTTAGACTTCTATAGAGAAGGGCTGTAAGTTCTTGTTCGTCGCCAATTCTCAATTCGATACCCCCTCATGAAAAAGCATATACACCTCATTTCACTTTTGCTGTTCATGATAAGTGTCAGCATAAATGCACAAAAACAGACGTTTCATCTTGGTTTAGGCTGGAATCTGGGCAATCAGATGGATGCCTATGTTAATGGAGTGGCCAACGAAACCTGTTGGGGAAATGGTAAGGCAACCCAACAGACTTTTGATAGTCTTAAATCTATGGGTTTCAGCACTGTGCGTATTCCTGTTACATGGCTTGGACATATTGGCTCTGCACCAGATTACAAGATAGAAAATGCATGGCTTGACCGAGTGGTCCAACTTGTTGGCTATGCAGAAACAGCAGGACTAAATGCCGTCATCAACATACATCACGATGGGGGGAGCAGTCAGCATTGGCTAGATGTGAAAGAAGCAGCCAAAGATGAAGCTGTCAACCAAAAGATTAAAGACCAGCTGCACGCCATGTGGACACAGATTGCTCTGCGATTCAAGAAGAAAGGCAATTTCCTTATGTTTGAGTCGATGAACGAAATACATGATGGCAAATGGGGGTATGGAGACAATCTCGCCGACGGGGGGCGACAGCATGAAATCGTAAACGAATGGAATCAGGTGTTCGTTGATGCCGTCAGAGCAACGGGAGGAAAAAACAAACAGCGATATCTTGGAGTGCCAGGCTACTGTACCAACATTGATCTGACTCTGAAGCACTTCCGTTTCCCGACCGACAAGGCGAAAGACCGCCTAGTCCTGTCTGTCCATTACTATGACCCGCATCTTTTCACTTTAGAAAACCAATGGAATGAATGGGGGTATCAGGCACCGCAAAATAAGGGACAGCACACAGACGAGAATCATGTCGATTCCATCTTCCAACTTCTCAAAACAACCTATGTTGATAAAGGAATCCCTGTATATATAGGCGAGTTTGGCTGTACACGTCGTGCTGATGCAGCCCAGGAACATTATCGCGAGTACTATCTGAACTATGTGTGTCGCAGCGCGGCTCGCAACGGACTTTCACTCATTTATTGGGATAACGGTAGTCGAGGGGCAGGGCGTGAATGCTCAGGCATCATCGACCATGCCACAGGCGCACCCATTGGCAATGGCGCAGCAATTGTCAAGGTGATGATGGATGGATACGCAGAAGGAAAGAAAGGCAATAGTATAACTCTTCAATGATTTTAAGAATAATTTAAAAGTTTAGAGTTATTAGAAGAATCAGAGTGCCTCACACCGATGCGTCGGTGTGAGGCACTCTGATGTATCGATGTGGGACACATCGATTTAATGTGTGTTTGGTCTCTATTTTGTCACGATGACGAATCCGCCTTGGTCTGCCATGGTGATGGTAACAGCTTGTGGATTCTTTACTTTGAGTTCGGTCAGCTGTGGCTCGCGATCCTTGATGTTGTCGCTGTAGAGTGCGGCAAGGTCGCCTTTCTTCAGCATAGGGAGGCTGAGTTTGAGCTTAAGTGTCTCGCCTGTGGCGTTGTTGCCTGCGATGTACCATGTGTTGCCGTGGCGTCTTGCTAGTACGCAGTACTTGCCAGGGTATCCATCAATGAAGATTGTTTCATCCCATGTGGTAGGCACTTGGCGGAGGAAGTCCATGCTGATGGCTGGTGCAGGTGCACCTTTTTCTGTAGGCTTCATATCTTTTGTTGCCTCGGTAGGGAGATTCTCTGGAGTGATGGCAAAGTTCTGGATTGGGTTTTGGAAGAGTACACAAGTGGCGAGTTCGTGGCAGTCGGTGGTTTTACGGATGTTGCCTCCTGTGTTGCCGCGGTTGAGATTGCGGTTCATGAAGCAACCTCCAAATTCCATGCATCCGATGGTGTTGCGAATGAAGGGGTGGGTTGCTGCGTCTTTGGCTTCTTTGTCGGCTGCGCCTTGGCTGAAGTAGATGTTCTCAGACGCAAGGACAGCTTCGCTGCCGACGTAGTTGGGGTACATACGCTCCCAGCCGCGTGGAATTGTACAGCCGTGGAAGATGACCATGATGCCGTGCTGGTCTGCTTCGAAGAGTATTTCTTCATAGTGGCGCATGGTTTCTTGCTTGTCGCCTCCGAAGAAGTCAACTTTGATGCCCTTGACGCCTATTTCCTGCATCCAGCTCATGTATTGCTTGCGTTGGATAGGATCGGACATGATGTTGATGGGACCTTGCTCAATGTCATTCCACCAGCCACTGGAACTGTACCACAGGAAAACATCAACGCCTTGGCTCTGGGCATATTTGACGAGCTGTGTCATCTTATCTTTGCCGATGTTGGTGTCCCACCAATTGTCGATGAGCACATAAGAGAAGCCCATGTCCTTGGCGAGCTTGATGTACTTGACTTGGTCTTCGTAGTTGATGGAGTTGTCTTGCCATACAATCCAGCTCCATGTGCCTTTGCCGTACTTGTAGTTGTGGGTGGTTTCGTAGCGTGGCTCTACCCAGTCCCATGGCACTGTGGTTTCTACGATAGGTTTGAGCGATGTGCCGACGGTGATAGTGCGCCATGGGGTTGCACCTGGCAGCGCGAAGGCTGGTTCGATGGTGCCGTTGCCATTGTTCTCTTCTGGCATGGGGAATTCCAGAGTGTAAAGTCCGTCACCTTTCATGTCGCTGAGGCGAGAAGCGCAGTAGCGTGAATCAACGCCTGTTTCAGAGATGAGAACCCAGGCATCTTGTGCTTCTTCGGCTGCTCCACCGATGTGGAAGAGGCATGGGAAGGTGTAGCCATGTCGATACTGGCTTCGTCTGCTCATTGGTGCGTCGTAGCTATAGCCTTCTTCATAACTGGGTTTGGTGCCTTTCCAGCCAATCATGGCATCTGACTGCGGTGTGAGGAAAGTGGTAGTTCCTGTTGGCAGGTCGAAGCCTGTGGCTTCTTTCATGATGCGGATGGAGAATTTCTTTCCGTTGGCGCGGCTGGGATGGTTGGGAATGCGGTAGCGGAATGCAATGTCGTTGTTGCTGACGCGGAAATCGACGTCGAAGGTGTTGCCGTCGGCATTCTTCATCTGGACGGCTAATTGATTGGCGTTGACGTGAACTTTGCTTGTCTTGCTGGCGCGGAGGTCGTAGTCGAACTCGAAGTGAGCGTCGCCTTTGCCTACGAAGCTGATGTTTTGGGTGAAGTCGCCATTGTCGGCAATAAAGCCCAGCGGGCTCTCGTCAAGCATTTGCTTGCCATCGTAAATCACTTCGTAAACAGGCTTTCCTGCCTTTACGTCAACATTCACTTTTAACTTGCCGTCGGGGCTTGTTATGCTTGCTACTTGGGCGTTCATGCTCATTGCTGCAAGCAGCATGGATAAGAGTAATGTGCTTTTTTTCATTGTTTATGTTTAAGAGTTTGATTCTTCTTTTTGCAGGATGGGTGTCCAAGTCTCTAATGCTTTCATGACGATGTCGATGGCTTCGTCCATTGTACATTCAAGTGTTCCTCCTGCCGCATTCTTGTGTCCGCCTCCGTTGAAGAATTGGGCACACAGCTCATTGCAGGGAAAGTCGTCAACGGAGCGCGTTGAGACGCGGACAAGCGGTTTCTCTGTGTCTTCGCGCAAGCAGATGCTCAGTTTGTGTCCCCTGATTTGCAATGGCATGTTGACGATGCCTTCCATGTCGCCCTTCAGGTAGTGGAACTGGGTGAGCTCTTCTTTTCTGATGGCAAAGAGCGAGGCGTGGATGTCGGGGAAGACTTGCAGCTTTTCATATAGCACATAGCCAATCAACTTCAAACGGTCGGCTGAATAGTTGTTTTGTATGCGCCGATTAATCAAATCCTTGTCTATTCCTTTTCGTAGCAATTCGCTGATAATGACGAAGATGTCTGGGTTGTTGCTGTTGAAGGAGAAGAATCCCGTGTCGGTGGCCATGCCTGCATAGAGGTCTTCTGCGGCAGCAAATGTGATGGAATCTTTTGCACCAATGGCATCAATGATGCGGAAGACAAGTTCACTTGTGCTACTGAGTTCGGGATAGGAGATGCACAGGTCGAATTTAGACTTGTCGGGATTGAGGTGATGGTCGATGAGCAGTTTTTTGCATCGAGCTCTACCAATAGGTGTTCCCAACTCGTCTATGCGTTTGATGTCGTTGAAGTCAAGGCAGCAAATGAGGTCTGCCATGTTGATGAGGTTGTATGACAGGGACTTGTGTCGTTCGAACAAAATAATCTTGTCGGCGTCTTTCATCCAATGTAGGAAATCGGGAAAATAGTTGGGAACTATCACGTGGACGTTTTTCCCTTTCCTTATCAAGTATTCGTAAAGCCCAAGAGAGGAGCCTATTGCATCGCCGTCTGGTGACGTGTGGCAGACAATTACCACGTTTTTGCATTCGTGGAATATCTTTTTGATGGTTGCTGTTTCTTGGGGCGTAATTTTCTGTCTTAACATTTAAGGTCTTTTTTGTATAGTGCAAAGGTATGGAAAAAAAAAGGAAATGACAAGAAATGTGCGTGTTTTGTATGTTTTCTTGTCACTTCATAACTTGTTCGTCTTTCCAGTTGACGAAGAAAACGCGTGTCGTAGCACGAGTGATGGCTGTGTAAAGCCATCTGAAGTATTCGGGACCCAGCAGCTCTTCGGTCATGTAGCCCTGATCAACGAATACGTTTGTCCATTGTCCGCCTTGGGCTTTGTGGCAGGTGATGGCATAGGCATATTTGATTTGCAATGCGTTGTAATAAGGGTCGTTACGAAGTGCTTTCAGACGTTCCTGTTTACTTCTGAGTGTAGGGTCACTCTTGTAATCTTCCATTATATTATTAAATAATGTGTCTTGCTGTTCTTTGCTGAGTGCGGGTGCCTCGGTTTGCAGCGTGTCGATAAGCACAGTCGCCTCCATGGTGAAGTCATCGTAATCAGTAAAAGTGAGTTCTGCATCGGCAAACGTGAATCCGTAAAATTCACGCTGTCTCCGAATGCGACGCACGATGGCAGTATCGCCATTGGCAATGAAATCGAATGGTAGTGTTTCTGCCTCTTCGGGAGTTTTTCCTTCAGCTTGAGCATTGGCGAGGTGTTGAAGTGCCAATTGCTCTGTCCAGTAGTAGTTGTTTTTGGCTATCATCAGCATGTCTTTCCCCTCAAGAAACTCCTCTCGCCAAAGTATTTGAGCCCTAATGCCATTATTATAGATTTTTGCACGCTTGTTGCTTCGAGTCACGACAATCGTTTCGCTCTCTCCGTCTCGATAGTAGCATTGTTCAAGTGTATTTATCAGTTCATTACCTGAAATGTTGCAGACGTCAGGGAATCCTTTGAAACGTATCTTTGGCAAATCGAAAATGCTTTCAGTGTCCATCAGTTTGCGAAGTTGGGTCGCATTCCAAAGGATTCCAGAGTTTTCTGCCTGGCGCACAACCTCGGTGAGTGTGTGACTAACGACATTCAGCCCATATCCAGACAGCCAGCTTTCTTGTAGGGCAGGGCTTTCTTCGTCACCAACGGGGGGAAGCTGTGCTGTGTCTCCCATAATGATGAGGCGGCATCCCTTTCCTCCATAGACGAAATGCACCATGTCGTCAAGTAGCCTTCCTGTACCGTAGAGGCCTCCGCTTGTGTATTCGTCATTCGCAATCATTGAGGCTTCGTCGCAGATAAACAGGAGGTTCTGCCTCATATTGTAGTTGAGCGTAAAAATGCTGTCTTTGTCAATGGATTTCTGTCGATAAATGCGCTTGTGTATAGTGAAAGCTGGATGCTCAGCGTAAAGCGAAAAAACTTTTGCTGCGCGTCCTGTTGGTGCCATAAGCGTACACTCTCTATTGAGCTGCTTCATGGTTTTGACCAATGCGCTGACAAGACTGGTTTTGCCTGTTCCAGCGAATCCTCGGAGAAGGAAGATGGAATTGGCGTCGGGCGAAAGGATAAACTGGCATAAAGACTCTATTACTTTTGCTTGGTCAGTAGTCGGTTTTAACCCGAAATTTTGCAAAATCAGCTCTTTTAGGTAGTCATTAATCATCTTTTTTCAAAAAAATGCAGAAAGTAGTAGTTCCAATTCAAAATTTATCATTATTTTTGCGACACGAATATAGTAATTATTCATGAGCTGAACGAAAGAATGAGTGAAAACTCACTTTTGGAACAGCAAATTTAATGTGTTTGTGAAGATTTTTGCAAGTTCAGATGCGTTGTGAGGACAAATCTTTGAAGAGCACAATGAAAGAGAAATATAAAGAGAAATCAAAAAAAATTAAACATATCATGAAAAAAAGTATTGTAAACGGTCTTTTAGTACTTTGTACTTTGGGTCTGGGAGTAGCATGCTTCTACAGCATCTATGATGACATTGCTTTCGACGAAGAGAAAGCTGCACGTGAAAAACTCGTTATTGCTCGTCTGATGGATATTCGCAATGCGGAAGAGCAGTATAAGTTGACTTTCGGTGAATATTGTGGCACTATTGACTCAATCATCGACTTCGTGAAGAATGGTAAAACTGTAGATAAAATCATTAAGGAAGGTGAGCTTACAGACGATCAGCTTGAAGCTGGTATGACAGAGCGTGAAGCTGTAGCACAGGGAATCATCAAGCGTGATACCGTTTGGATTTCTGCAGCAGAGAAGCTTGGTATCACAAATCCTGATTCTCTCAAATTTGTTCCTGTTGGTCGTGTAGCAGATGGCTCATATACTATTGTAAGGTCTACTTTCGACCCATCATTGTATGATACAATTTATCAGGGTGTTATAGAACTTCGCAAAACTTCAACATTTAACATCAGAACCAACGAATTCGATGTACTGGTTGAGTTCCGTGCTCGTCTTGATGACTATCTGGATGGTATGAGCGAGAAGAAAATCAAGAACTTGAAGTCTGACTTGAAGAAGCGTCACAGAAACCGTGCAGAGTTGATGCTTGACAATGAGGACCAGACAGAGGGTGAATGGTACGGACTCCGCATGGGTGACCTCGAAGATACCAATAACAAGATGGCTGGTAACTGGGAGTAAACAATGGCTGAGAATTTAATCAACAATAAAAGTTTGTCCATTCGGGTTTGCTCGAATGGACTTTCTTTTTGTGCATACACGCCTGGAAAGGAAGAGCCGTTTGAGTATAAGGTGATAGATGTCAACCACACCATATCACTTGCTGCAAACTTGAAGGAAGTGCTTCGGACAGAACCCATGCTGAAGCAAGACTATCAGCGTGTGAATGTCCTGATAGCCACTTCGCGTTTCACGACAGTTCCTGTGGCGGCTTTCCAAAAAGAAGATATTGAATCTTTTTTCAAGTTTTCTTTCCCAAAGGAGAAAGCACAGCATGTGAGCTACAATGTATTGCGCCGTTCAGGCATAGCGATTGTGTTTGGATTGGAACGCAGTATCTATCAGTTGCTGCTTGATGATTTCCCTCGTGCCCGTTTCTACGCTTCTGCCAGTACGTTAATAGAATTTTTTAGCGAAAAGAGCCTTATTGGAGTCGGACGAAAAATGTATGTTTATCTGCATGAGAAAGAGATGACGATTTATGCCTTTGACCAAGGTCGTATGCTCTTTGTCAACACTTTTGTAGCAACCAGTGTTGCAGACATTCAATACTATACCCTCCATGTGTGGAAAGAACTCGGATTTGACCAGATAGATGACTCGCTTTTAATTGTTGGTGATAAAGAGTTGCGTACAGCCGAACTCTCTGAGAAAATTAAGTACTTCCTGCAAAATGCGGATGTGATTGATAGAAGCGAAGATTTTAAGGAACGTTTGACGAAAGGGAACAGTCTGATTCCTTATGATTTGCAGACTCTTTTGGTTTGTGGGTTCTAATCCATATTTATAGAATTGATTAAAACAGGCAGATAGGCAGTACAGCATTCAAACAGCCCTAATCAAGTGATGATATGAGAATAATTCGAGGTAAATATAAAGGTCGCCACATTCCCACTCCTACAAATTTCAAGGCACGTCCAACAACAGATTTTGCCAAGGAAGGTTTGTTTAACATACTGGAGAATGTTTACATAGACTTTGACGCTTCTCCAACTGCGCTTGACCTGTTTGCAGGAACAGGCTCAATAGGTTTGGAACTGGCTTCTCGTGGCTGTGGTAAAGTGGTGTCTGTCGAAAAAGATTTCAAGCATTGGCAGTTTCTTGCTCGTGTACAGAAGGAACTGCAGGCAAGGGAGTGGCTTCCGTTAAAAGGAGATGCGTTTAAATATTTGCAAACGTGTAAAGAACATTATGACATTATTTTTGCTGACCCACCGTATGCACTTGAGAATCTGACATCTATCCCTGATGCGGCATTGCCTCTCCTGAAAGAAGGAGGACTTATGATTTTAGAGCATGGTGTTCGCGATGATTTTTCCAATCATCCTCGTTTTATTGAGCATCGTAATTATGGGAGTGTAAATTTTTCTTTCTTTAGGTAAAAGATGCTTCTGTCAGGAAATGAGATGGGATAAAGATGCTGGATAATTTTTAGTCCATCCTGCCTGATTTTCAGATGTGTTGCATTATGATAACAAAAACAGAGAGCGGTTCGATGTAAGTCGAACCGCTCTCTGTTTGGTGTATTTATGTTTTAAGCGAATTGGCTTGATTATCTTCCCATGCGCATGCCGCCCATGCCGCCACCCATACCGCCAGCAGGACGTCCACCGCCACCGCCTGGGCGCATACCGCCAGCACCTGGACGCATACCGCCGCTGAAAGAACCGAATCCACCAAATCCTCTCATCATACCCTCTGGGCCATTTGCGCCTTTGCCGAAGATGTTGAGTTTGTAGATAACGTGTACCATTCCGTATGAATAGATAGCGTTGTAACGTGAGTCGCTGCTCTGGTAAGCGTCGATTGTACGGCTGATATTGCTGCGGTTTTGCAGGATGTCATTCCACTGGAGGCTGACTGTCAGTGCATTGCCTTTCAGGAAAGATTTCGCAACCTGAGCGTTCCACAGCAGTTCGTCAGTATTCATGCTTGCAGAAGAGAAACCGCGGCGGCTGCTTTGGCTAATGTCAGTTGAGATAGAAAAACCATTGTCGAAGATGAGGTTCATTTCTGCGCCATAGCTGAAATTCCAAGTCTCCATGTTACCAGTCTTAACAACAGAGTTGCGAGAGTTGTTGTATGTCAAGCTACCGTTGATACCTGCTTCAAACCAGTCTTTGCGGAAGTTGAAGCCGAGGTTTTCAGAAACCATTGTTGTGTTAGTCTTGGACTTCTCTTCTGTATATTGCAGTGGGTCAAGATAACTTACCTGACGGTTGTAGTTGAAGCTGGTGAAATTGTTCATCGTGAAGTAGTTGTTCGGATCGAGTGACATGTTGAATCCTCCACCAATCATCGCGCTCCAGTTACCATTAATGTTCTCAGGCTTGCTGATTCTCACACCTGTTGTTTCGTTATAGCTTGTACGGTTGCTGATGCTGTTACGTGTAGTAGTAAAGTTTCCCCACAAGAAGATGCTGCGCTGGTGCTCCATCTGGAATGTGTTGAAGTTTACGCTTACATTGTGGCTGAATGAAGGCTTCAAGCCAGGGTTACCCTTTGTGATGTAAAGAGGGTTAGAGTCATCCGTAATGTCAAGCAGGTTTGTCATGCTTGGCTGTGAAGTACGGCCGCGGTAGTTCAGGCGCAGGTTTGTCTGCTTGTCGAAGTTGTAGCGGAAGTCAATGTTTGGAGCAAAGTTAAATACGTTACGTGTAATGGTTGGGAATTCCTTGCCCATGTACTTATAGTCAAGCACACTGCGCTGTGGAAGGAGATCGATGCCTGCACTGAAATTGAAGTAGTCAGTCACCTTGCGGAAGCTGATGCTTGCAGTGTGGTCGAAATTCTTATATACAGAGTATTGGCTCAAGCTGTCAGCTTGTGTGTTTACGCCAGATCCTTGCAATTCGTGTCCGTTAGAGAGCAGGTAGTCAATTGCTCCATCAATGTTGTAGCGATATGAGTTCAGAGCATTTGCAAGGTCTGTGTATGCTGTTGGCGCCATGATGAATGCCTGACGGTCAGACTTGTTGTAGCTGTAGTTGAATCTGTATGAGAACTGCAGGTAAGTTTTGTCAGCAATAGGCTCAGAATAAGTCAGCTGTGCACTAAGTGCGCTGTTTCTGCCCGGTGTTGTATAGTATCGGTTGTTGATAGTTTCCATGCCGGTGCTCTTATAGCGGATTTGAGCAGCAGAGAGTTGCTTGCTGTCGCTTCCTGCAGCGTTACCTGTAGCACGGAGCGTGATGTTGCGGCCTTCGTCGTTCAGACGGCGGTTCACCTGCAATTCACCTGCAATACGGCGGTTTTCGCTATAAGTCTGTGAACGGTTCACGTTTGTGTTGACGATGATGTTCAGGATAGAGTCTGCTTCAAATTCCTTGATGCCATACAGCAGTGGGTCATCTGTGTATTTGTAAGGATCATCGTTAAAGCTTGCGCTTTCGCTGGTGCTGTATCCCTTGCTGCGTGTCAAGTTCCCAGATGGGCGGAAGATGATGTTTGTCAGTGTGTCAGGAGTCCATTCCAGACGGAACTGCGCATTCCAGTTGTGCTGGCTGTTGCGATTCAAACTCAGACTATTACTGAAAGCACCTCTTGAAGTGAGGAAGCTCTTTGTTGCAGACTCGTTGCGTACATCGCTGCCGTTGTATCTGTAGCGAATGCTACCACCCATTTCAACCTTGCCTGTTTCTGTAGCGAAGTTGAAACCGGCTTCCTTGGTGTTTCTGAGACCACCGCCTCCGAAGCCGCCGCCTCCGCCCATCATAGCGAAGCCACGGCCACCGCCTCCTCCGAAGCCCATGTCACCAGTGTTGTTAGCTCTTCCAATCACTGTGTATTGGCCGTTATCCATAAAGCGGTTCAATGAGAGGTTTGCAGACCATCTGTCTTCTGTGCCATACGCCAAGTCCAAATTGCCGTACCAGCCATTTTCCATACCTTTCTTCACGGTCAAGTCAAGCACCGTTTCCTCTTCACCGTCGTCAATACCTGTTACACGGCTGAAGTCGCTCTTTCTTTCGTATGTTTTCAGTTTGTCAATCATAGAGGTAGGAATGTTCTTCATGGCCATCTGTGTGTCGTCGAAGAAGTATTCCTTTCCGCTCATCAAGATTTTCTTCACCTGCTTGCCATTGATGGTGATGTTACCGTTCTCGTCCACCTTTGCGCCAGGCAGTTTCTTCACGAGGTCTTCCAGTGCAGAACCTTCAGCTACACGATAGGCAGCAGCATTGTACACCAGCGAGTCGCCGTTCACCTGTACCTGAGCCACGTTTGCGCTCACTTCTGCTTCCTTCAGGAGCTTAGAGTCTGGTGAGACATGAATATAGCCGAGGCTGACATCCTTGTCCTTCTTGTTGGTTAAATCAATAGGCAGTACGTGGTCTTGGTAGCCGACGTATGTGATTTTTAATGCGTACTTGCCTTTCTTCACGTTCTTAACTGTGAACGAACCATCGGTGCCTGTTGCAGCACCATCAACCATTGCGCTGTCGGGCAGTGACAAGATGCGCACGGTTGCAGAAATGACAGGCTCATTTGTGCCGTCTTCAAGAATTGTACCTGACACATTAAATTTTGACTGTGCCATAACACTTGCTCCCATCAGAACAAAGAGAAGTGTGAGAAATGATTTCTTCATATTGCGATTTTGTTGATTGTTTTCTTACGTTCACAGCTAAATTGACTACAAACGGACGAAAAGGTTTAATTCGTCAATGATAATTTATTTATTATATGTAATTTTGCAGTTGATG
>CAJGCU010000057.1 GCA_904501945.1 uncultured Bacteroidaceae bacterium | reverse complement strand
TGCAGGCAGCGAACCATTGGGAAGCGCAGGAATGCAAGCAGACATCAAAGCAATCACAGCATGTGGCGGCTATGCTGCTTGTGCACTGACAGGCATTGTTGACGAAGACACACAACGAGTGAAAAGTGTCACTCCACTCCCCGTCGATTTGGTGACCAGCCAAGCAGAATCCTTTTTGGGCGACGTTGGCGCACAATGCATCAAAACAGGTGTTTTGCCTACAGCTGAAATCATACATGGTGTAGCCGATGTGCTGAAACGCTATCCCTGCGTAAAGAAAGTGATAGACCCCGTCATCGTGGACAGCAAGGGGAACCAGCTGGTCAGCGACAGCAGCATCGATGCCTACAAGAACGAGCTTTTCGCGCTGGCAACACTCATCACCCCCAATAGACGCGAAGCAGAAGTTCTGCTTGGCCACAAGATTACGGACATAGAGACAGACATCAAGGAACTTGGCAAATGGGGATGCAGCGTCATCGTAAAGAGCATTGAAGAAGAAGACATGCTGATAGATGTACTCTACAATGCAATGACTGATAAAATAATGGTATTCAAGAAGAAAAGAATTGACACCAACAACGTGAACGGAACTGGCGACTCCTTTTCTTCTGCCATTGCCACCTATCTTTCAAAAGGATATGACCTTGATGCAGCCGTAGAAAAAGGCGAAGAGTTCATCAACAAGGCCATCGCTTTGGGTGCCGAATATGAGTTTGGACATGGTTATGGCCCCGTACACCCATGCTTTATGGAGGACAAGGTACTCCATGAAAGAATATACAGCTAATCAATAGAAAAATAATCAACAGAAAAAATACAACTCGAAAAGATGAATTTGAAAATTGCAGTTCTGGCAGGTGATGGTATCGGACCAGAAATTATGGAACAGGGCGTGGCTGTATGCAGCGCCATTGCCGAAAAGTTCGGGCACGAAGTAAGTTACAAGGAAGGACTCTGCGGCGCTCATGCCATTGACGAGGTTGGCGACCCATTCCCAGAAGAAACATATCAGACTTGCATGGAAGCAGACGCCGTGCTCTTTGCTTCAGTTGGCGACCCAAAGTTTGACAATAATCCCAATGCAAAAGTGCGTCCAGAGCAAGGACTGCTCGCTATGCGAAAGAAATTGGGTCTGTTTGCCAATATCCGTCCTGTAACAACATTCGACTGCCTCATCCACAAGTCTCCGCTGAAGGACGAACTGGTACGTGGCGCAGACTTCATCTGCATTCGCGAGTTGACAGGTGGAATGTATTTCGGCGAGAAAAAAGAAGGCTCCGACTATGCTTACGACACAAATGCCTACTCCCGCATCGAAGTTGAAAGAATCTTGAAAGTTGCCTACCAGTACGCACGTCAAAGAAGAAAGCATCTGACGGTTGTTGACAAAGCTAACGTATTGGCTTCAAGTCGCCTGTGGCGTGCTGTCGCTCAAGAGATGGCACCACAATATCCAGATGTGACAACAGATTTCATGTATGTGGACAATGCCTCCATGCGCATGATTCAGGAACCTACATATTTCGATGTGATGGTAACTGAAAACACTTTTGGCGACATCCTTACCGACGAAGGCAGCTGCATCACAGGTTCAATGGGACTCCTCCCATCAGCATCCACAGGCGAACACACACCAGTGTTCGAGCCAATCCACGGAAGCTGGCCACAAGCAAAGGGATTGAACATTGCCAATCCACTGGCTCAGATTCTCTCCGTTGCCATGCTGTATGAATATTTCGGACTGGAAAAAGAAGGTGCACTCATCCGTGAAGCCGTAAACGCATCACTCGATCAGAATGTACGCACCCCAGAAATCCAAGTAGAAGGCGGCGAAAAGTACGGAACGAAGGAAGTCGGCGCATGGATTGTTGAATACATTAAAAATAAGTAATATACCCTTTCTCCAGTCAAGGCAAACCGCATATAGCTTTTGCTTTGACAAGGAGAGAAGTATGAAAGAGAAAGGGGTATCAATTCGTTTATGCCATTAATATTACCAGACCAACTGCCTGCCATAGATGAACTGAAGCAGGAAAACATCTTCACGATGGGCTACAAGCGAGCGGACAGCCAACAGATTCGTCCGCTGCGATTGGCTGTCCTCAACCTGATGCCGCTGAAAATCACGACAGAAACAGATTTCATCCGTATTCTATCTAATTCAGCGCTACAAATCCAGGTAGAATTCATGAAACTCAAGTCACACACGAGCAAAAACACACCCGTGGAGCATATGCTGGCCTTCTATCGCAACTTCGAAGACATGCAGAAAGAAAAGTATGACGGCTTGCTCGTGACAGGAGCACCTCTGGAATTCATCGATTATGAAGATGTTACCTATTGGCAGGAACTCCAAGAGGTCTTCACTTGGGCACACCACAACGTGACCAGCACCATCTACGTCTGCTGGGCAGCATTTGCAGGGCTTTACCACTTCTATGGAGTGCCAAAGCGCAACACCCCACAAAAAGTGTTTGGCGTGTTCAACCACCAGATGCTATCTCCAGAACTTCCCATCTTCCGTGGCTTTGACGACGAATTTTTCGCACCACACAGCCGCCATTGCGAAATCATGCGCGAAGACATCGAGAAAGTTCCAGGACTCAACATCATTGCTGAAAGCCCAGAAGCAGGAGTGACCATCATCGAAGCACGAAACGGACGTGAGTTCTTCATTACCTGCCACTTGGAATATTCACCGTTGACATTAGATGGAGAATACAAACGTGACCTCGCCAAAGGGAAACCCATCAACATGCCATTGAACTACTATCCCGACAACGACCCAACGAAAACTCCTGTGGTAAGATGGCGAGCTGCAGCCAACTTGCTATATACCAACTGGCTGAACTACTACGTCTATCAAGAAACGCCATTCAACATCAATGACATAACAGAATAATGCAAAGCATTGAACTTCTCGCTCCGGCAAAAACAGCAGACATTGGCATCGAGGCTATCAAGCACGGTGCTGATGCTGTTTATATAGGTGCTGCATCCTTCGGCGCAAGGGCTGCAGCTGGCAACAGCGTAGAAGACATTGCTCGCCTGGTTGATTTTGCCCACCTCTACAAAGCCAAAGTATATGTCACGCTCAACACTATCATTTTCGATGACGAGATGCAAGACGTTGAGAAAATTGCATGGCAACTGCATGAAATTAAAGTAGATGCATTCATCATCCAAGACTTGAAACTGCTGTCATTAAACCTGCCACCCGTTCCACTGCATGCCAGCACACAAATGGACAACCGCACGGTGGAAAAGGTACAACAACTCGCAGAATTAGGTTTTCCACAAGTCGTGCTAGCAAGAGAACTCACCACAGAAGAAATAGCGGAAATCCACCAAGCTTGTCCCGAGACCCAGCTTGAAGTATTCGTACACGGCGCCCTCTGTGTCAGTCTCAGTGGACGTTGCAATGCCAGCGAAGCCCTCTTTGGAAGAAGTGCCAACCGAGGCGAATGCGCCCAAGTATGCCGTATGGCTTTCGACCTGATTGCCGACGGAAAAACGGTACTGAGAGACAAGCACTTGCTGTCACTAAGAGACAACTGCCAGATTAACCATATAGAACCACTCCTCATGGCAGGAGCCTCCTCTTTCAAGATTGAGGGAAGGCTGAAAGATGCCGATTATGTCAAAAACGTCACAGCTGCCTACTCTCAAGCCCTTGATACCATCATCGCAAAATATCCTCAACAATTTTGCCGTGCAGCTTCAGGACATAGCACGCAGAAATTCAAACCCAACGTGCATAAAAGCTTCAATCGAGGATTTGTCAAAGACACCAGCAAACCCGATGCCAATTTCGACACTCCGAAAGCGATGGGCGAAGCAATCAATGCCCAAACCACCCTGCACAATGGGGATGGACTCTGCTATATAGACAAAGGTAAACTCGTAGGCTTCAGGCTCAATAATGCAGCTACATTTCGCCCTGCCAAAGGAATACAATACTTTCGCAATCAAGATATTGAATGGGAGAAGACACTTTCCAAATCTTCTGCCGAAAGAAAAATTTCGGCTGACATCGAAGTGCATGACAACCGAATAACCATGACCGATGAAGATGGACTGACAGCCACACTCCACATCTGTGAAACCTTCGAACTGGCACACACCCACCAGACGGAAAATATCAAAAGGCAACTCAGCAAACTGGGTGACACAATCTTTGAGGCTCGGCACATTGACATCTACTTGAAAAAGAACTACTTCATCCCATCTTCCACACTCACCCGATGGAGAAGAGAACTTACAATTCAACTCACAGCCGAAAGAGTCAAGTACTATCCGCAAGTACTGCAAGAGCATACCAGCAGGGAAGTAAAAACAGAAATGCCTTACGAACAGACACACGATCCATCAGTACCTGTCATGATTTGCAAGCACTGCATCCGCAGACAGCTCGGCATTTGCCTGAAAGAGAAGTCGTCATCGTCATTGCGTACAGCTAAAAACCTCGCATTGCGAATGGCCAATGGAACCACCTTCTCCCTTGACTTTGACTGCAAAAATTGTTTCATGAAACTCTACCTCCTATGAAGAAGATACTCTACTTCATCATCACCATCATTGTAACTTCATGCATAGAAGGCACAACATCATTGCCCACGGTACACAAGGACAGTGCCGACATACGCACAACAACTATAGCCAATCTTTCCGACACCATCAGCGACAGCGTCCTTATCCTGCCCTCTCCTCATCAGGCAGACTCACTGATATTTCGTCTCACACACCATTACTCCGAAAACTTCAACTTTCTCGTCAAAGCAGACTCGCTCACTCTTGTTCCCCGCGAAGGAGACATGATGCACGACACCTGCAAAGTGTACCAAGGCGATGTCATTGTCGTAGCAGCCATCAAGCCACTGGTAGGCGACAGCATTGATTCCATCTGGGTGAAAGTGGCAAGCAATCAGCACACAATGGGATGGATTCCCGAACAAAAACTGCTGCAAGGCACAACCCCCGATGACCCTATCTCCGAGATGCTCGACGCACTCACAGGCAGCCGTGCCATATGGATGACCTCCATCATCCTCGTCGGTCTCATTGCCATAGCATTCAGCAGAAGAAAGAACTTGCGAAAAAATCTGCTGTCATCTTTCTTCAACGAATTGAGCAGCCCCTACCCATCCTTCTTTCTCATCCTCACTGGCATCATCGCCGCGCTCTATGCATCCATACAGAACTTCGTTCCTGAATTTTGGCAAGAATACTACTTTCACCCTACCCTCAACCCTTTAGTGCTTCCACCCATCATGGCCACCCTCGTTGTCATGGCATGGTTGCTCATCATCACAATCATCGCTGTCATCGATGAAATCTACCACCACTTCTATTTCATCGCAGGCATCACCTACCTCGCCAAACTCTTGGGGTTCGCCATGATTGTATATCTTCTCATTTCATGGGCAACCCTTGCCTACATCGGCTACCTCATCCTGCCCATCCTTCTCTTCTACTTAGGAAAACAAATGCTCAACAGCATCAAAGATATAAAACATTGAGTTCGACGACTTTTCCCAAAGCCATCGAACTTGCACCCATTAAATCACATTCATTATTCAAATCACTCATCATGAGAAGAATACTCTTCCTCATGAAGTTCATCCTATCAATTTTCCCTTTATCTCCTAATCAATTTTCTTATCACAAAAGATATTTTCAGGTCGGTTCGGTTTTGATTGATAAGGCATTTTGTAACGTTCCACATCCCTAACTAATTCACGATAAGACTTCAAGATGAAGCTAAGCCCCAAACCATGACCAAACATCACCCCCTTAGGTTCTCCACTATCTTCCCAAATCTCCACTTGTGCACCATAATCCCATTCGAGCCGTGTTCGAGTTTTGTCATAAGAGAATGTAACCACATAGTATTTTCTCCCCACATTCTTTTGAAAATCCGGATGTTCATCGTCAGACGAGAATACCTTCAGTTCAGAAATTTCAGGGCTTTTATATTCCTGATAATAGTCTGATCCAAAGTTCATTACAACCTCTTTAGCAAGTTTCACCATATATTCATACCGCTGTGCATCGTCCATCATACCCAAGGACACCGATTGAGCCGGTTCTTCTATGGGAGAATAGTAATAATAGGTATATTCATGCAGATGATCGTAGTTAGTATATCTTTTTTCCACACAAAGAGGCTTGCGAGACATATTCAGCCCCTCCTTCAAGGCATCATCTGCTTCCAGCACCTCTGGACAGGAAAGTCCCATCACCGATGAAGCATTCATATTCTGGTCATACAAAAACGCAATTGTCCAGTCATGCTCCCTTTCCCCTTCGCCAAGAAACGAGTAGGATTCCACTTTTGCCAGATTCCCATGCGAGTCGTAGCAGTATTCCTCTTCACAAACCTCATCAAGCATCCCAGCCATCCGTCTTGAGGTGGAAACAATCCTGCCCTGCTTGTCGTAGTCTTTCCGGATAATCACATCTGGACGAGAGTCCTTGACATCAGGTTCTCCATTGACTCTTATTGACTCACGAAGATATCCCTTCTTGTCATAGATATACTGATTAAGGTGCTTAAGCAGCCTCTTTCCGTTATTGGTTTCATATTCACGCAGTGTGATTAAACGCCCTTTCCCATCATATTCCATCTCATGCCTCGCTCTTTCCTTACTTTCGTGAAAAGATTCTTGAAATTCCGTCATGAAAGCCAGATTTCCTTTGGCATCATATTTAAGGTGCCTCCACCCTTGCAGGCACCATGAACCATCATTATCAAAATCCCTGTCAAAGGTCAGAGAAACGAGATTTCCCAGATCATCATACTCCATTTTCGTTCGGAATGGGAATTCTTGCTGATCACCATAAATGCCGTTTTCAATGACAGCAATAAGCCTTCCGCTTTCGTCGTAGGTATAGAACCGATGCTCTGGGTCAATCCATTTCCCACGTGACCAGCAATAACTGATGCGTTCGGTCAAACGTCCTTCCTCATCATAACGGAACACATACTTAGATGGATTCTTGAAACCCAAATTCGTAACAATACTATCAAGTCGCTCGGTGTACTGATGATTTCGCTGTCCCCAAGCAACTTGCCCGAGGAATAACAAAACAATGAGAAATATCAACTTTTTCATAATTCTAATATATTAATATGATTCTATTTCATGTTAAAAACAAACCACACCAGAAGGAATTTTCACAAAGGTATGCATCCTCCTCAAAAATACCAAGAAAATTAGTTTACAAAAAATTCACATTCACAAAATCATCAGTAAAAAAGTTTACAAAAAATTCACAAACTCCTTATAGTTCTTTGTTTATCAAGCTATTGAAAATTTTACCAAAAAGACTATCCATGATTGCTAGCCATCAATAAAATTTACCTTTTTTTCTTTTTATACTTATTAAAGAAGGATGTTGCAGATGTCTCGTAAGTGCCGTCGGGCAGGATGAGTTTATCTACATAGATGTCACGATCCAGCTGGAACGAACCCAATATTTTCAGGTAATCCTCCCCTTTCAGCATAACAGCATTTTTCAACACAGGGTATTCTTTTTGCATTTCCTTCAACTGCTTTTTGCTGACGAGCTTTGATGTCGTATAAGGCAAGATTACTGCCTCCTTGTCCATTTCTGTCCGATTTGCCCTGTAAAGGCTGTCTATTTCTATGAAATTCTTCTTTACGGGATAGTTAATTGACATCAAAATCACTTTCTTATCCTTGTAAGGAGCTGTCAGCTTCTTGACAATTGGGGCAGCCAATGTGGAAGCGACAGGATAGCTATAGTTTGGGGATTTAAATGAAGACTTGGTTTTGGCTGTCCAGACCTGATTCAGAATCCGTGTATGGGGAAGCTTAAACTGCATATCAAAAGGTCTTACCCGTCCTCCTGATGCATTATATTCCATCCTTCCTGAAAGATAAGACGCTAGTAATGTTTCTCCCGCTCCAAGCTTCTCAGCTGCAGCACACAGGTTGAGACTGTCAGCCTCAGGCTCCAAGCCTTTTGCTTCCGGATGGAAAAGAATGTAGCCTGAAAGGCTAACAAGACGAGATGCCAATGCTTCATACCATGTACTAACAGAGATGGCAGGGTCATCAAAAGAACATTCCTTCAGGAAAGAAAAGTCCAGATGAATGCTGTCTTCCAGAATCTCTTGAAATGAGCGTTTCCTTGAAAGCGCTGATGACGGAACACCACCTCCTTCCTTTCTAAGTGAATCATATCTCTTGAAGTAATTGGTCACAAGAGGAGCTGTCATTCTCAACACTGAGGTCAAAGCAGAAGTTGCTCTTATATGCTCATCCGCGATTTTCTTTTCTGTAGGAGTAAAGTGGTATTTAGCCGAAAGGTAGCTGTTCACCTCCAGATTCCTCTCCTTCTCTTCGTGCAGCGGCTGCCATGTCTCGGCTGCCAATTTCCCCGTTTCAGAGAAGCTGAGCGTACCCGTTGGATTTGCAAATTCTCTCTGCCACATGAAAGGGAAGTTATTCAGCATGCGGCTGTAGTCTCCTTTTCGGCTCTTAAACGTCATCTGCTGATTGTACTCGTTCAAATGGCTGATTTCAACATAAAGGCTATCTCCTGGGATGAGGAGGATTGGAATACGCTGCTTGGAAAGCAAGAGTTCGTCCAAACAAGGTTTTGCAACAATAACCTTGAAGGAGAATGTCCCGTCTTTTGCCACATAGAAACGGTCGAAACATCCATGATTCTCCCTGTATGGCTGAAGGAGTGAGGTCTGGGAATATCCATTCATTTCATGTACCGCGCGAGTCCATCGGTCGTACTTGCTCTTGGTGATGCGTCCAGACACATACACCGTATCTATGCGGAAGTGCTGCTCACCGATAGGATTGTCGGCCACTTCCTTTTTAGGAAACACGTTCCAGTCCTGCCCCTTCTCGCGTATGCCATAGAACTGAAAGGTCATATCCAGGCAGGGACCCTCTATGCAGTCAAACACGCGTGTTCCTTCAGGCAAGGCATCAAACGAGATGGAGACATCCTTGAAACCTTCCTTACCCACTTCTGCTGACTTGCCCAGTTCAAAGCCTTCACTGCTCCTGGCCTGATAACGTTTTCCGTCTTCATCCACCAGATAAGTTGTAGGCATGAAGCTAAACTTAGAACCTTCTGGATAATTGAGGCGAAAATGAAGCGTGGTTTCTTTCTTGCCGAACTCTACGCGCCGAATGTCAACATTTTCGGAAAAAAGAGGGATAAAGTCTGGATTCTCGATAGTCCTGACTTCACGAGACGACTGCGCAAAAGCATTTCCGATGCCCAGCAACAGGATGAGAATAGAGATAAACTGTTTCATCGTATTTTTATTTTAAAGATGTATAAAAAAGATTGTTTATATTAATAACGTTTCAACGAGTCATTTCTAAACAAGAATTTGGTTAATTTACGTTAAACAAAAAAAGTTTCAGTCATTCTTTTTTAATGAAATGCCTGACATAATGCACTTCGGTTGCAAAGTTAACGAAATTCGACATTCCAACAAAGGAACAGGTGTAGAAAAGTTGCAGTGTCTTACAATGCACAATAAAACGCTGACAAACAGAAACATAAAGACAAAAAAGAAACAAAAGCGGTGGTGGCTGGTGTGGAAAAGTTTATTGGAGGGAAGGTGGAAAAGAGGAAATTATGCTGTATTTCTCATGGAAAGCACAGATTTTTGTTGCTGACAGCTATGGTTTCTTCATACCCAGCAAGAGCGGAGGAGACTCCACTGGAAGACCGGTGAAAATAAATTTGACGAAATTGACGAGGAAATTTATTATTCCCAATCGAGTCGCAGACATATAACCTCCTAAATAGCCCTAATCATCCGCGATGCGGATTAGTTAATTTCACCAGACCGTTTCACTGCGATTACAGGAATCAGGAGGTTTGGGAAGAGATTTTTGAGGTATTTTTGTTGGGTGTTTGAAAGATACTTATTTGGCGTACCCGTCGGGTCCGATGTGCCGTACCCGACGGGTGCGCCACATCGGACCCGACGAGTACGGTATATATAATAATGTGATAGAATACGTCGAAGGACGCTTCTTAATTAACTAAAATCCATTTCAAGGTAAAGCCTTACAACAATGTAAAGCTACGGAAGCATCACACTATGGCAACAAGAATCAACCATATTGTTCTAAGAAAACAAACATTTGAAAGGGAGTTTGCTTCATTCATCAAAGAGGATTCGCGGCATGACACGAAGTCAGTTCACTTCAAAACTCAATGTCTATTCGTTTTAGGAGCTAGTATTTATTCGCTTTAGAATTTCTAATGACTTTTTTTAGATTGAGAATCTCATGCTCTGCCACATCAATATGATGCATACGGCGAGGGCACAGGAATACGATCCGGGTATTTATACAGGATGAGTGAAAATGAAACGTGCACCTCGGCCCTGATGGGTCAAGTCAAGCTTGGCTTCACCTCCCAACTGGGTGGCGATGGTGCGACAAATGGCGAGACCTAGACCTGTGCCGCCCTTGATGGTGTTGAACTTTTCGAAACGTCCGAAGATGACTTCGGCCTTGTCGGTAGGCACTCCTTCGCCTGTGTCGGTCACGGAGAATGTCAGCATGCCGGGATGTTCTGCCAATGACACATGAACATGAATTTCGCCTTCCACCGTATGCTTCACGGCATTGGTCAAGTAGTTCATCACCACTTGCTCCACACGCTTGGGGTCACTTCTGAACATATAGGTGTCGGGCACATCGGTTGTCATGTACATCTTCACCCCTGCTGGACAGCGATGACCTACGGTGCTGATGGCCTTACGACACACATCGTTGGCATTGCAAGTGCTGATGTTGAGACGATACTTGCCGCTCTCCATGTCGGAGATATCGAGAATGTCGCTGACCAGCGTGCTGAGCAAATCCGTGTTGCTCTGAATGATAACGCCATATTCAGCAATTTCCTCTTCTGACAGCATGCCGCGAATCTGGCTATTGCACAGAATCTGCGAAAATCCGCAAATGGCGTTCATGGGCGTGCGGATATCGTGGCTCATATTCTGCAAAAATCCTTTCTGTACAGCGAGTCCACGCTTGTAGCGGTCGCACTGGTTCTTCAATTTTACTGCCATATATGTCAACGCCGCCAACGCGCAAAACAACACAAGGATGATGATAATCGATACGGTACTGAACATTTTTTCCGTCATTATTTGTTCTTGGTTACAAATTTAGCGTTTTTTTTGTTAAAAAACAAATATGTCGAAAAGTTATTTTTGGGGGGAGAGCTAGAGGGACGAATGTGATGCTATTGGCAGAGTGTCATCTCCATAACTCTCCTGCAATTTCCCATAAAAGCGCCCGTGTGCGTGCACATAAGTTGATATATATCATTTTTTTGACTATTTTTTTTATTTCGACAAAAAAAGACAATTATGAAAAAAGAAAACGAATTAACTTTGCATCATCATAGGAAAAAGGTATAGTATTACAGGTTAGTTTAGTATTAGTATAGGTAGTTTTTCAATAGGTTTTAGTTAGGTAATTAGATTGTTAAACAGGGTTATAAAACTAGAAACAGACACAAAATCACACAATAGGTTTTAGGTTAGTAAAAAGATTTTAATCATTTTGGGATAACAAAATGGAAAAGAAGCGGAATCCGAGATGGATTTCTCTTTTTTTTTGTCTAATATTTGGAGGTGCTGCCTTTTTCTCCGTAACTTTGTGCATTGTTTCATTTCAATATTTTTTCACAATGAGAAACATGAAAAAGCTTTTTACGTTGGCGGCATGGGCATGCTGCTTCGTGTGTATGGGATGCACAACCTCGAACGGTGAGGAAGAAACTGAGGTTGTACTGGAGACAACGGCAGGGGAAATTCACGTGAAACTATACAACGATACTCCCGGGCACAGAGATAATTTTGTGAAAAACGTGAAGAACGGCATGTACACGGGTGTCACCTTCCATAGAGTAATACGCAACTTCATGATTCAGACGGGCGACCCTGCCACACGTCCTGAAGGATATGAGCCTCCGATGACTGCCGATGGCGACACTATTGTGGAGCGCATCCCTGCTGAAATCGTGTGGCCGACGCACGTCAACAAGCGTGGCGTGCTGGCTGCAGCCAGAGACGGAGACGAGGAAAACCCGCAGCGCATGAGCAACAAGTACCAGTTCTACATCGTAACAGGAAAAACATGTCTGGACAGCGATTTGGACGGTTATGAACAATCGAGAGAATACAGAGACGCAGAAGCTCTCTTTGCGAAAAAGCAGCAGGAGCACAAGGAAGAACTGGAGAAACTGCGTGTGGCACGTGACCGCGAGGGAGTGAGCGACTTGCTGAACAAGTTGCACAAAGAGGCAAGCGATGCTGTGTCAGCTAATCCGCCTATCGTTTATCCCAAAAGCGTAAGAAGAATATACAGAATGCATGGAGGAGCACCATGGCTGGACAATGAATACACAGTGTTTGGCGAAGTGGTAGAAGGCATGAAAGTGGTGGGAGACATTCAAAAAGTGAAGACCAATGCTCAGGATGTTCCACTGCAAGAGATTAGAATTGTGAAGGCTTATGTCGCTGATTAACAGGTTCTCTCTGGAAAACGGACTGCGAGTGGTACACGAGCTGGACACTTCCACGCAGATGGTGACGCTGAATGTCCTCTATCTGGTAGGAAGCCGAGATGAGGATGAGCAACACACTGGATTTGCCCATCTGTTTGAGCACCTTATGTTTGAAGGAAGCATCAACATCCCCGACTATGACACGCCGCTGCAAATGGCATGTGGCGACAATAACGCGTTTACCACAAGCGACTACACGAACTACTATCTTACAGTTCCTGCTGCGAATGTGGAAACGGGATTTTGGCTGGAGAGCGACAGAATGACAGGATTGGCCTTTACGCCACAAAGCCTGGAGGTGCAGCGCAAAGTGGTGATGGAAGAATTCAAGCAGCACTATATCACGCCTCCGTATGGTGACATACAGCACTTGATGTCAGCACTGGCTTATCAAGTGCATCCCTACCGATGGCCTACTATTGGCTTGGAACTGGAGCACATCGCCCAAGTGAAGATGGACGAAGTGAAGGAATTCTTTTTCCGTTTCTACGCTCCCAACAACGCCGTACTTTCTGTGGTAGGCAACATCACATTAGAGGAAACGAAACGGCTTACTGAAAAGTGGTTCGGGTCTGTTCCTGCTCGCAAAATTGACCGTCTGTCCATACCTCAGGAACCTATACAGACGGAAGAACGAAGAATGACTGTGGAGAGGGACGTGCCAGCCGATGTGCTGTATATGTCTTTCCCTATCGTAGGCGTCATGCACCCTGACTTCCATTGCTGCGACATGATTTCTGACATTCTTGCTGCTGGAAGATCTTGCCGTCTGAACCACCATTTGGTAGAGGAGCAACATCTGTTTACGAGCATTGACGCATACATTCAGGCACGCATTGACCCTGGACAATTGCTGATATGCGGCATGCCTGCAGAAGGAGTTTCGATGGAGAAAGCAGAAGCGGCTGTATGGAAAGAACTGGATGACCTTCTGGACGAGGGGGTTGATGCCGCTGAACTGGAGAAGGTGAAAAATAAGTTTGAGACGAATCTCATGAGAGAGCGTGCCAATCGGCAGAAACGAGCAGCCTCGCTGGCTTTCTACGAAATGTTGGGTGATGCAACTTGGTCAGAAATGGAGGTAGAGAATTACCGCAAGGTGACGAAAGAGCACTTCATGCAAGTTTACAGCAACACAGTGAAGCGAGAGAAAGCAAGTGTGCTTTGGTATATGAGAAAGAATGAGGGATGAAGGCTTAAGCCCCTAAAGTTTCCCAAAAGATTTCCATAGATTGTCGTCGGGCAGCGGAGCTGTGACGGCAATTTCTTTTTTGCTGACTGGATGCACGAACTGCATGAAACGGCTCAGCAAAGAGATGCTTCCATCGGGATTGGAACGCTTGGCGCCATATTTGAGGTCGCCTTTGATGGGGCAGCCTATTTTTGCCAACTGGCAACGTATCTGATGATGCCGTCCTGTTTTCAAATTAATTTCCAACAAATAATAGTTGTCAGAATGGCCTATTACACGATAGTCAAACACCGCTTTCTTGCTATGGGGCACTTCCCGGTCATAGGCATAAGACTTGTTCTGCTTTTCATTGCGGACAATCCAGTGGGTCAACGTGCCTTCCTGCTGGGGAGGTGCATCTTTGACAATAGCCCAATAAGTTTTGTGCACCTCGCCATTGGCAAACATCGTGTTCATGCGTGCCAAGGCCTTAGAAGTACGGGCAAAAAGCACCAAGCCGAAAACAGGACGATCCAAACGATGAACAACACCAAGGAAGACGTCGCCAGGCTTGGCATACGCCTCCTTGATGTATTGCTTTACTGTTTCGCTTAGAGGCTTGTCGCCAGTCTTGTCGCCCTGAACGATTTCGCCCGAAACTTTCGAAACAATGATGACGTGATTGTCTTCGTAAACTACATTCATCAGACTATTCCTGCTGTCCTTGTTCCTTCTGTGCAATGGTCAAATCTATAACTTTCATCAGAGAATCAACCTTGAGAGCAAGGACACTATCCACGGTCGTATCACACTGTTCTAATATTTCTTTTGCTATATATGAATAACCAGCTTCCAGTGTGTCTTTGGCCCAACGATATTCGTGCCATGCCATTGTCAGCCGATTGTCACAAGCTGTAAACAATGCAGGAAATACCAATGCCAGCACAGAGAAGAGAATAGCAAGTCGTTTCATCCGAGCAAAGATTGTTACATGTTCATGCCACCGTCTATCTGGATGACCTGTCCTGTCACATAGCTTGACATGTCTGAAGCGAGGAAGAGACATACATTTGCGATGTCCTCTACCTGACCGCCACGACGAAGTGGAATCTTGTTCATCCAGTCCTTGCGAACCTCTTCTGGCAACTGAGCAGTCATTGCAGTCTCGATGAAACCAGGAGCAACAGCGTTAGCGCGAACACCCTTAGGACCAAGTTCCTGAGCAATTGACTTAGCCAAGCCAATCATACCAGCCTTAGATGCTGAATAGTTGCACTGGCCTGCATTTCCGTGTACACCCACAACAGAAGACATGTTGATGATTGAGCCACCACGCTGACGGAGCATGATTGGCGCACAAGCATGGATGAAGTTGAAAGCAGACTTCAAGTTCACGTTGATGACAGCGTCCCACTGAGCCTCAGTCATACGAAGCATAAGACCGTCCTTTGTTATACCAGCATTGTTAACCAAAACGTCGATTGAGCCGAAATCAGCGTGAATCTGCTTTACCAGCGCTTCTGTCTCTGCAAATTCAGCAGCATTGCCAGCATAAGCACGGCATGTAACGCCAAGCGCTTCAATCTCCTTACGAGTTTCCTCGAGGCCAGCTGCCATTTCATCGTTCAAAACGAGGTCTGTAAATGCAATGTTAGCACCTTCCTGTGCAAACTTCATAGCAACAGCCTTGCCAATACCACGCGCAGCACCTGTCACGAGGGCTGTCTTACCTGTTAAAAGTCCCATATTAAATACGTTTTAAAGTTTTATATTTTCAAGTTCTTACCTAAATGCTTAAACACCATGCTTCGCACATATGGATAGAGTTCACCCACATCTTGCGCTGCATATCGCCCATAGATATAAGGCACCTCGCACCCTTTCAAGCAATAATGAGTGATCTCAGCCATCAAGCGTACATTGCGGATTTCGAACACGCCTTTATCAATACCTTCATTCATGATGCGTCGAAAGAGATTGATTTCATTCTTGTCGAAATCCTTGCGCACAGCCTCCACCTTCCACACATCGCGGAAGAATTCTGCACGAAGGTTACCATTGCGGTAAACGGCTTCTTTCATCACTTCCAAATGTGCGAAAATCAATTGTACAATTTTTTCTTCAGGGGGAATGCTTTTACGCGCCACCTCTTCCATGCGATACGAGAGGCGTTCGAGTTCTGTCTGAATCACAGCCAGATAGATTTCCTCCTTGCTGTTAAAATAAGTATAGAGTGTCCGACGCCCCTTGTTGGCAGCCAGGGCAATGTCATTCATCGATGTGCTTTCAAAGCCATTCTTGGCGAAAAGCTGACGCGCCACATCTACAAGCAGTTCTCTTGTCTTTAACACTGACATAACTCAAATTTTATTCGTTTTCGAGTGCAAAATTACAAAAAAAAACCAATTTGCAAAAATTTTTTGCACATCTTTTCCCGTTACACACGCAACCATTCTATAATCAACACTTTAACGAATGCACAAGCCGTATTTCGACTTTCGTCCCACCTGCACGAAAGTACTCATGCAGCAAACGGCTGATTAGCAGCGTCATGACTACTATAACGATACACCCACCATCGTAATTACGTTACACCCACCATCGTAATGGCGATACGCCCTTCATCGTAATGACGTTTCAAGGGGCAGTTTAGTTCCTGCAAAAGACAAAGCACCAAAGCGGCATC
>CAJGCU010000056.1 GCA_904501945.1 uncultured Bacteroidaceae bacterium | reverse complement strand
GCATCCTGATAGTCGCAAAAATCTTGGTAGTCTTTATATCCGACAAATGCCGACAGCGTGTTGAGTGTACGCGTTTGAGGGGCGGGCGATTCATGCTTAAAGTATCCCCACAGGCGTTTCAGGGTTGTGGGGCTGATCAATTCTTTGTGCTTGTGATATAGCACTTCCGAAAGCTTCGTGAAATCTCCGTGTACGTTCGGCTTTTTCCCTATATGCCTTTCCACCTCCTCTTTCAACGTGTCGATATGTTTGTCCATTCTGTCCAGCTTAATTTTTAAAGTTTAAGGTGTTAAGTTCAGAGTGGAGGGTAAGTGTTCCGTTGCTTGTTGTACCCTCCTACTAAAATTCTATACAAATGTAGATATAAATATTGTGATGGCAAAACTGAAAACGAACAAGGGCAAAATGGACAATGATAGTTCGTTTTTATTTGTGTAATTTTGCATTTAACAACCTAAATCTATAAAAAAAATGAAATGTTCAAAATGTGGAAATCAGGATATTAAACCTGGTCAGAAATTTTGTATGAAGTGCGGACACTCCTTGATGCCAGTTAACCAGCAACAGTCAAATAACTTTAGTCCAAGTAGGGAAACCAAATGTTCAAAATGTGGAAATCAGGATATTAAACCTGGTCAGAAATTTTGTATGAAGTGCGGTCAGCCACTTGTGAATGTACAAAATGTTTCACAAGAAAATAATAAAGGAGTTTTTTCTCGTGTAGGTGCAGGGATAGCGTCCGCAGCAACTGGAGGTTCTTTCTCTCAGGGGTACGCCCAACAGCGGGAACGTGAACATAATTACGATGCTTTGAATAAAGCAGCCATATTTGAGATTCAAAGAGCTCAATCGGTAGTAAAGGAATTGTTTAAGAATTTTCCTAATGCAGTATCTGTAACAGATCAAATGGATGTGGAGAGTATTATAAGTGCAATTCAACAAGCATTAGGCGACAAAAACGCAGAATACGGTGTCCGAAACGGTAAGGTTACTGGACTCCTCAAGAAACTCCAAGAAAAAGTTCTTGAAATGAAAGTTAAAGCGGATCCTCAATTTGCACAGCAGCAAGCATCTCCTGTTACGAATGAAGTACCTCTGAACAACAGAACGGTTCCTGTGGTAAGTCTGAGTGATGTGAATGCTGATGAACTCGCTGTCGTACGTAACAAGGCCATCTGGGGCATACAACCAGGACAGATTGCCCGTCGAATAACAGAACGGGAACTTGATTCTGTAACTGGTCTTAATGGGTTCATAATCCAAGAAGGTTGTCAGGCTATGATTTTTGTTAATGGCAATCTTGTAACTGTGATGGATGCTGGCGCATACAATGTACCACAGCGAAACGAACAAATGATGAAGCAGGAGTTCGACAAGCTTTATGCAGAGATGGAACAGCAGGACAGAGAGAAACGTGCAACCCAAGCTGCAAATCAAAAGCCGCAGTCAATAGCAGAGCGTGGCGGATTTGTTGGTATTGCTGGAGGGTTCCTGCGACGTGGTTGGGAATTTGTGTTTGGAGCCTCGCCAGCAAAGAAGGAGAAAGAATCTAACGAGAACGCCGAACGCATGCGTCGTCTGAAGGCTGAAGTGGAGAAGGCGCTTAAGGTTAAGAATCCAGAGCCTGTAATGTCGCTTATCATAGTTAGCAAACGCCATATTCCGCTAAGTTTTGGTGGCACGCCAACAGACGGAGGTGTCGAATACAAACCTTATACAATACCTGTAGGCATATTTGACGTGAAAATGGGTGTGATGCTTCAACTGAAGGTGACAAATATCTGTGAGTTTGCGACCAATTACCTTACAGATAGGAATAGTGTAACGACAAACGACTTTTTCAACATTCTCACAAATACTGTTGAGAACTGCTTGCGCCAGAACCTTCGTAATGTCAACTATCAGCAGGAAGGTCTTGCTCCTGCAATGGTAGAGAACCTCAAACAACAGGTTCAAGGAACGATTAACCGCCAGCTCTTTGGGATAGAATGTGTGCAGGTCGTTCAGATAACAGACCAAAATAGCGATTTCGAACGTTTCCGGCAAGTGGAGCGTGAACTCTATTGCAGTGAGAAGGAATTGGATTTTCTTCAGCGTACAGGTGAATTCCGTAATCGTCTCGAACAGGAGAAAAATACTCAGATGATTAATTCGGCACGCAACAAGGAGGATTTTGCATACGCAATGCAACAGGTTAACAAGGACCATCTGCTCCATGAAGACGAGATGGCGGAGTTTGTCATGCTTCTTGAAAGCCAGCGCCGTGTACGTGAAGCAAAGAATAAGGAAGAGGAATATGAAGCGCTTCAGGACCTTCGCAAGAATCGTCTTGTTAAGGATGATGAGGTGGCAGCCCTTGAGGATGCACTCGCCCAGAACAAGATACGACGTGATAGTATTACGGAAATTATGCGTATCCAGAACCTTCTTAAGGTTGACAATGAACGTCTCCATGCCGAATGGGCGCTAGATGACCAGAAACAGGACCACGACTGGGAGCGTGAAGATTTGCAACGTCGTCGCAACTGGGGTGTCGAAGATGAACAGCGTGAACGCGAGTGGATGCATGAAGAGCAGGAGTACAACCGTAACTTCACACGTCGCCAGCAACTCGACGAATACGATTGGCAGAAGAAGATTCGTGAAGAGGATTATGATTGGCAGAAAGAAAAGCGCCAACGTGAAAGCGATTGGAATCAGCGCATGCGCGAGGAACAATTGCGCCGTGAGAATGACCAAGTGGCTTACGAACGCAACCGTCAGGACAAGTTTGACGATATTGATATCCTAGAGCGTAAGGGTAATATTGCCATGCGCAATATGCAGGCGATGAAAGAACAGGAGCTGCAGCAACTGCGTGAACAGAATCGTAGTGCCGAAAGTATTCATAGTATGGACGTTCAAGCTCAGATGAATCGTGACACTATGGAAGCTCAGATGGGTGCCGATGCTATAGCAGCCAAGCAGATATCCCAGATGGATACAGCTGCTCAGGCTGAGTTTGCCAAAGCTATGGGTTCTAGCAAGGAAAACGAACTCCTTCAGAAACAACAGGCCGAGCAGGCAGCCATTTACCAGCAGATGTTGCAGATGCAGCAGAGCCAGGGCGCTCAGAACCAGCAGATGATGATGCAGATGGCACAGATGATGCAGCAGGGCATGATGGGAACGGCTGGAGCGAACATGGCAACCCAACAGGCTATGTTCCAACAGCAACAGCAATTCCAGCAGCAACGCTACGATGACCAGATGCAGCGCGCCAACGAATATAAGCAGGATGCCTATCGTCAGCAAGACCGCATGGACGCACAAAATCAGGTGGCTATGGGCAGTATGGCGCAGATTAATACAGCCGCCGCTGGTAATCTGTACACCAGCAGTACGAACATTAACATGCAACCTCAGCAGCATTCCCGACAGCAGGATTATCAACAACCTGCGCACGAATTGCAGCAAATGCAAATGGGAATAAAACGCTGTCCTCAGTGTGGAATAGAACTTGATGAGGACGCCATGTTCTGCGGTGAGTGTGGATTCCGTTTCTGACATATATAATAAGGCAATAGCAGAAAAATCGACTTATGGAATTAGATAGATATTTGTCAAATTTGCGAAGTGAGTTGGATAGTCAATTGCAGGGGATAGAACAATCTGTTTCTTTCAATATTCCTTCCGCAGATGTATGTATGGAGACAGGTTTTTCATGCTTTTGTCCTGAGTGCGGTACGCCTAATCCATCAGGGGCGAATTTCTGCTGCAATTGCGGAACATCTCTTTTCGATAATCCAGAAACGGTTGTAGCCAACAATGAAGCAGATGAGCAGTCCGTCTTGTTAGTTCCCCAGCGTGGCATCCTTTATACGGACAGCGAGAGGCTGGCCGAGAAATATGGTTGCTCGATAGAAGATGTGGAACGTGTTATTGGAGATTTTATTGCAGATGCGGCCGAGTACAACATGTGCTGGCACCAGCTTGATGTAGCATACAATGCAGCTCGTTTCCGTAACAAGGAGTTCTGGTTGGAACATAACGAATTTATATCTGAATATATGAAGGAAAATGGGTTTAGTTATGGTGTGAAGACTCCTGTGTTCATCATCGGAGGTCATGACGTTATCCCAATTCCTATGGTCGAAGACGTGTTCGGTTCCAGCGATGACGGCAAGATACCTTGTGACATGTGCTATTGTTTTGAGGGAGATTTTTTCAGCAACTTATGGGACGGTGACCGCAGCATTACCGAAGAATACGTGAGAAACACTGTGTCACGTCTCCCTCTTGAAGACGGTGAGATGAATACGTCGTTGGAGGATGATATAGAGTTGTATTTTGAAAATTGCAGATTGTATTATGAGGATGGTATACAGGTGGATAATGTTATGATGACCGCCAATGCCTCATGGCTGCCTGCTAGCAAGACCATGTCTGAGCACTTGCCACTGCTTCACCACGCCAATGACCCAGAAATGGTGCAAGATGGTATGTATGTAAGTCCGCCTGTAATAACAGAGGATGAGGAATCCACAGAGCCTGTATATGAAACTCTGGGAGAAACAGGAATGCTTCTGTTCAATCTGCATGGAGCAAGCAGAGCTGACATGTCTGGTTTCTACAGTGATGAGGGCGAGGCCTTCTGTCTGGATATGATTAACGAGACTAATGCCCGCGTGTTTAATACTGTGGCGTGCTATGGTGCCCGTTATCATGGTTACGAGAGATATGAGTCAATGATGCTCACTGCATTATATGAGGTCGGTTTCATGTTCTATGCTGGTTCGCTGATATCTGTGCCTATGACAGATTTGGATATACCGGAAGGTGTTGAGGTGCATGAGGGCAGCGGTTCTGAACATCTGATGCCTATATTTTGTATGGAGCAGTTCAGGGGTGTGCCAATGGGCGAGGCCATGATGCGTGCCAAACTGGAATACTTCAATGTGTTCCGTCACTTGGAACGTGATGACTTCTCAATGGCTACAATGATGATGTTCTCACTCTATGGCAATCCGATGCTTCGGATGCAACGCAATGAAGAGGTGCTGCGACGTTCAGAGGAAGTACATGTGCTGCCAAAACTGCCACAGGCGAAGAATCTGCCTGTACGTATGAAGAGCACACGACGTGTCATGTGTAAGGAGGACATGAACTCTTCTCTTCTCAACCAGATTAAGGAATCTGTTGATGCTAATATCTCTGCTATACACAATCTGGTACAGCAGCATCTGTACGATGTCCTCGGTCTTGAGCCTCGTTGGCTGAGTTATGTGGACAAGTTCTCCATTCCTAAGGGAGATGGAACCATCGAAGAGGGTTACAGCTACGCCTATGAAGACATGAGCAAAGCCTATGCGCGCAAATCATGGGTGGAGATAGACAATCAAGGAAACATTAAACGAGTAATAAAAACAAAATAAACTTAACCTAACCTAACATAACATAATATGTATTGCCCTAATTGTAAACAAGAATTTGACGGAAAGTTCTGCCCTGAGTGCGGAACCCAATTAATAGATGCTCCTCAATCTGCTGGAATTAGCATTAATTTAGGCGATGCTAATGCTATTAGTGGAGGAATTAATATAGATTCCCATAATGTAACTAACATTGTTCACGAGCGTCAAAAGCATAAAGAGGAAATTCATCTCGATAAAGTCCGCGAGTATAAGGCTCTTTGTGAAGTGGTTTATGCCGATGGTGTAATGACATGTGAGGAGTCGCGCCAATTGGAAAATTTACGCTTAAGTTTGGGCCTTGATTCGGTAGAAGCCGATTCTATACGTGAAAATGTGAGACAACTGCGATTGAGACAATCACAAAATCTACTAAATCCGATGATGCGCATTACATTGCAGCAGATTGTGGGAATGGCAAGAAACGGAAAGATAGATATGCTCAAGCAAAACTTCTCAAGACTTGAAGTCATGGCAGAAAAGTATGATGCAGAGGAGGTACAATTTTACTATTATCTCATCCTGTCAGGACTAAATCCTAACAAATGTGTTAAACTTTACGAAAGCAGAACTAGTGACAATTATTGGCAAGCATTTTGGACATATGTGGCATATCAAAATGTGGGGGAACTAAGTAAGGCCCAAACAATAATGGCTGAAATGGAATCCTGGACAAACCAGCCTTACGGCAACATGGCATTACTTGCAACAGCGGATAGTCTTTATGCTTATTGGAATGACATGAGCATGACAGATTTTATTGATCAGGCACGCATGTTTCTTGAGCATGGAGCTGACGGATTTAGTGAAATGTTGGAACGTTTTGCTCAAACACTGATGCTACTTGTAGAGGACAATGATGAGAATCTTCATAATTATGAAACAGATTTTCTATTCTATTTCAATTATGTACTTAGTGGCCTTACGCACAAACGCAAGATGGCGCATGTATATAATGTAATACCTAAAATGCCCAAAATCTCACCCTTGCCACGTTAAAATAATTAATCAAGATGGAAATATTAGTAGGTAAAGGCGGCAATCAAAGCATGCCTATTATGGACGAAACAGTTAGTCGCGTTCATTGTAAGATAGAAGTAATGGATTCTGGTTTTATCGCAGTAACTAATTTGAGTGCATCAGGTACATATCTTAATGGCGTAAAGCTGGTGAAACGAACTTTGGCAAAAAAGGAGGACACCTTACGGCTAGGACCATCATTTTCTGCTATTATAAGCGAATTGATAGAAAGTGAAGATTATAACATATATACTTGTCATCAAGTCGTGTGCAGAAAATATAGGTCAAGTCGTGATCTTCAGGTTTTTTTAAGCACCTCCTCTCAACGCGCGTTAGAGAGTATGCCGCCATTTTGTATTCCAGTAGCAAAGAGTGCACAGGCATGTTATCTTATGAATGAAGGAAAATATTGGGAGGCTCAAAATTTAATATATGATGCTGGTGATTCTTTGTATGATATGCAGGATGGTTCTGCTTTGCTTCAAGGTGTTTATGCTACAATACTTACGGTTTGTGCGCGGCTATATTTTAAGGTAGGGCGTCTTGACGTTGCGCTTGAGAGCATAAAAGGTGCATGTGGTATTTTTGACCGTCTATCGTCTGACAATGCTGGATGTAGTGTAGAGCAACATCAAGAAACTTATTCATTAGCAGCCGAAATATACGCAATGCTGGGTGACAATGAGGCGGAAACAATTTATAAGAATAAACTTTAAAATTTTATAGTTATGGGATTTTGGAATGAATTTAAAGAAGCTAAAAAGAAAGCTGAAGAGCTAATTAATGCTAAGAAGTCGCAAAGTGTAGATATGTTCAAAGAGGCTCAAAAGAACACAAAGCGCCTAATCGATCTTGCTGAGGAAAAATCAGAAGGGGTTTTAGACAACTTTAGTAATATAGTAAATGGCAATAATGCATCATCTACTCAGAATAAAAATGAAGAAGGCCTCTCTTCACGTTTAGAAAGTCTTATTCAAGCTGCGCTTCAAGATGGAGTGCTAACCCCAAAGGAACGTGAGATAATCTTACGGCGTGCAGAAAAAGATGGAGAAGATGTGGATGAGATTGAGATGTTGCTTGATTCTCGTTTGGCAGAATTAAGAAACCAACAGACATTAAATGATCAAAAGCTTGCAGGTACAGGAAAACCGCTGGTGCAGAATAGTAATTCTGTCACAACAGACTCTATTATAACAAAGAATTATAATAAAGATGAAGTTCTTGTCATTCCATCTGGAACAAAGGAAGTTACAAGAGACACGGTGCCAGAGAAATCTATTAAGCAAGTGATTATTCCTGCTTCAGTTGAAAAAATTGGAATGCTCGCATTTGGTGTATGTGATGAATTAGAATCTGTTGTATTTGAGGAGAACAGCAAACTTAAAGAGATTGGCCGTTCTGCATTTTCTAAATGTCCTTTAAAGTCTATTAATATTCCTTCATCTGTTAGATATATTAGATATCAAGCCTTTAGGGAGTGTAAAAAAATGGAATCACTTGTCTTTGAGGATGGAAGTAAATTGGAAGTGATTGAGCATGGTGCTTTTGTGTATTGCTCATCTCTAAAATCTGTAACAATTCCGTCATCAGTTGTAAAAATTGATGAACATGCTTTCAGAGAGAGCCCCAAACTTGAATCTGTCATTTTTGAGGAGAATGGAAGTCTTGAGATTATAGGTCAATGTGCTTTTTTAGGGTGCCCTTTGAAATCTATAATTATTCCTTCATCTGTGAGGATAATCAATGATGATGCGTTTCATGATTGTTCAAAACTAGAATCTGTCGTTTTTGAGGAGAATAGCAATTTGACGAAAATAAACAGATCTGTTTTTTGTGGCTGTAATAGATTAAAGTCCATAATGATCCCTGCATCGGTAGAAAGTCTTTCATTCGGTGCATTTAAGGATTGTAAAAATCTTGAATCCGTTGCATTTGAAGAGGATTCTTATATAAATGAAATCAACTTTCAGGCTTTTGAAAATAGTAAAAATACAGTATTACGACTCCCTACTTCTGCAGAAGAACTTGAAAAGCCGAGAGATATACATCGTATATATGTAGAAGATAAAAAAAGAGGTGTACTTAAATTAAAGAGCTACGGAATGATTCGTGGAAATGATAGATGTGTTGTCATTCCTAATGGTGTAACAGAAGTTATGAGAGATAGTTTAGAAGTACAAGATGTTTCTGTTTATAGAGAAGCAGGAGTGTTTCTTCCACCCACATTGATAGTTTTTACACGGCACAGTTTTACTTTCTCTACTATCTATCTATATTCGCCTAATTTGGAGAGTTTGGATTTTATTGGCAACTGTCGAGCTGATGTGAATTTATATGTCTTACCACAATACTTGGATAGATATATTGCACAACGTGATGCGGAAGGAATTTCAGAACGTGACTTGATCATTCATCCAATGCCAGACGAATATTTGTATTATTATAACAATGATTGATAAAAAACTAAAAAATTATGGTAATAATGGATTTAGATTAAAGAATTTCAAAAGATCTAACAGAACTTCATAACAAAGGCAAAATCTCTGATGCATTAGTTAGGGACGGTCTCATTGCAGCTTTATTAACATCCTCTCTTGGATTAAGCATCACCATCACTGTTTTTGCGCTACGGTCTCCCAATAATAACAGGAATGCTTTAGTCGCGAACAAGGTCTGCCTGTTTTTAGCTGATTATGGGAAATTCTGTTATGCTATCTATCCTTAAATATAAAACTGTTTTTATAAAAAAAGTTGCCTGAAAAATTAATTTTTAAACCTTTGTTGCTATATTGTAATGTAACGGTGTTGAAGTGCAGAACAGCATTTACAAGGACGTTTGAAACTGTAGTTTGCAAAGTAAATGAAAATAAAATTGACTTAGCTAGAGGTAAATGTAACCAATAATAGTAGATATGAAGAAATTGTTTTTTGACATGGATGGTGTGCTTGTCAACTTCCAATCAGGAATAGACAAGCTGAGTGACGATGTGAAAAAGGAGTATGAAGGTCGCCTCGACGAGGTGCCAGGCATCTTCTCCCTAATGGATCCTATGCCGGGGGCTATAGAAGCTGTACATGAATTAAGCAAGTACTACGACGTGTATATCCTTTCTACGGCCCCTTGGAAGAACCCGTCGGCATGGAGCGACAAAATCAATTGGATAACCCAGTACTTCGGCGACCTCTTCAAGAAGCGTGTTGTACTGACACATTGCAAGCATCTTGTCAATGGCGATTATCTGGTCGATGACAGAGCCAAGAATGGAGCAAGCGAGTTTCCGGGCGAATGGGTGCAGTTTGGATCAGAGCGTTTCCCTGACTGGGAGGAGGTGACCTGCTACCTTATCAGCGAGACCCTGCTTCACGACGATGATGATGAGAAACTGAACAAGCGACTGATTAGCTATCTAATGGTGGAGAAGACCATTAAGATGCTTGACGCATATACGGATATCCTTAATGCAAAAGTTGAACAGAAATACACCAAAGAACTTGCTGACGAGATACTCGCTGCGTCTAAGCTTACCAATAAATGGTTGAAAGTATTGGGCGAGGAAAACGAATCGGCATATTACATTGACTGATAAGGACCTGCGGATACGAGACATTCTTGCACAACATATTGATCAATATATTCTAGAATCGTAACAAGGCAAGACTATGGAGGATACGTGCAGAGGTGATATAGAAGGATTTTGTCGCGACAGAGGTTTTTTGTTTCACAAGAACGGGAGTGGTGCTTGGGGTAACGACAGGTATTGGACCTACTACGAAGTAGAGAACAACGACAGGACGGTGTTCTACATCGAATACTTCCCCGTGCGCCATTTCATCAAGATAGGTCGAGACAATAATAAATTCCGAGGAACGCCTGAGTCGCTGGACCACATGCTGGAAATTTTGTCTGCTATGAGAATTGACGTTGAAGATATTAACAGCAAATAAAAAAAGTTTTAAACATAAACATTATGGCAAAATTTGGAATTAAAAATGGCGTTGCTATCATTCCGCAAGGAACGAAAAAGATTGGCTACAATGCATTCTATGGCTATACCGGCCTTACAAGCATAGTTATACCTAAGAGCGTAACCGAGATTGGCGATGGCGCCTTTCTTAATTGTACCAACCTTAAATGCGTTACAATGCCAACTAAAGTACTTAAAATTAAAGAAGGTGCTTTTGCAGGCTGCACAAGTCTTACTTGTATCACTATACCTACGCCTCCTAAAAATAAAGGGGTGTGCAAAATAGCAGAAAGAGCCTTTGAGGATTGTTGCGGGCTTACAAGTATTATTATACCCAATAAGGTAACAGTCATCGGACGCTGTGCATTTGCGGGTTGTACAGGTCTTGTCAACATTATCATCCCTAGCTCGGTAACAGAAATTGGTGATGGCGCATTCTATGGTTGTACAGGTCTCCAAACTGTCACCATCATCGGCAATTCGCTTAAAAAGATTGGACGCTGCGCCTTCAATGGATGCACTAATCTTCAAAATCTCACCATACCCCCATCTGTAACCAATATCGGGCGTTATGCATTTGAGGGGTGCGTTAACATCAATATTCCTGCGGGAGTAAAAGTTGAAGCTGCTCCCACATATCTCCCTCCGTATCGAACCACCATTGATGTAAGGCTTGGACAAGATTTGACGGACCTTTATAATAATGGCAACGGTATTGGTGAAATACAAGGAACAAAAGCTCTGAACGGAATAATTGCAACACAACCAGGGCAGACCTCATTTGCCACAAAAGCAATCCCAAGTTATGGTGGAGGCAAGCGTGGAGCAAAAACGGTGATGGTAATGCTGAATCCAGGAGAGGACGTGGCCAAAGCCAATGCAAACCTCAAACGTGACCTTTGCAAGCGTGGCATGAAGGATTTGCTGGATATTAATGCTTACAATGAATTTAATGCTCATTATGGCGATTGGGATAAAAAAAGACAAGATGCTTTTGATTTGAAGCAGGCTTTCTTCTTGCGTGATTGGCCAAATACAGTGATAAACCTTCCTGGAGGTTTGTGTACGAATAGCACTCCTGAGGAGAAGCTTGCAGCCAAGGAGAGAGTGCTGGACGACAAGCAGCAACTCGAACTTATCCCCTACGCATCAAGCACGTTCGATAAGTTCAACTCTTGTCTGATTCATAAGGTGTTCCCTTACGTGGACTTGCTTCTTGAAGAGATTTTTTCGGCAGATAGAAAGTATGTTATATTCTGCTCCGCAATATTTGAGGAAGTTTTCAAAGCATACAGTCAGACGAATGGAAAAGTTACATTCGTGGATGGTTTGAAACGTGGGCGTGCTGGTCGTTTGGGAGATCCAGAAAAGAGAGTAGTGCAAATTTCTTATACGAATAAAAAGGGACAACGAACACAACAGTCTTTTTCTTGTACAGTTATAGAACTTTCCTATAAGGATAAAAAGCCAATGCGAGCGATTATTGCCAACACGTTCCCTAAACAGGATATAACCAATGCTTATGAGGTGATGGCGGCTTATGGAAATTTCTGTTACGAATGTTATTGCGAGAAGCATGCTCCCAATCAGGTTCATTCAATTATATTACCCTAAAACGAATTGTCAGCAATCCCAATATTTATGCAGAATAAACAGACGTCGGTTCTGAGACACTTTGAAATGTGCCTGATGTAAGGACTCTACCTGTTTGCAAAGGCTTTCCGTTCCACCTGTCACCAGATATGGGTGTCGGGAATAGTGCTGGCATTGGTAATGGTGCTCTTTTCCATTGCGCTCTTTTTTGCCGAACATTCGGTAATGCCGACTAAACCTTTGGGGATGCCTTGGCGTGAATCTTCGTGAAGTATGTGGAAGCCTCGCCGACATAGTATATCCTCCTGTAACAATATTGGGGCAAGCCATTGGTACCTAGTGGGTGTATTGGGCATAGCCATCTTTGCGCTTCCTACCGCTCTCATCGGTTCGGGACTTATGGAAGCAATGGATGAGAACAAGCGTGAGAAGGAACTTGGCGAATATTATGACCTGGTTCTCAAGGTCTTTTTCCGTAATGCCAACAAAGCATTGCGCATCCCAGGGAAGCACCTGCGCCATGCTCAAGCGCCTTGCACCCTAGGACTGCACGGCGGTTCCTTTACTTATGCGCAGGCGGACTTTGCAAAGGCCATCATTTCTCGGAGGAGGGGGCAAGGGAGATTGTCGGTTGGATAGACAAGAATTATAAGTTCATTGACGCGCAGAAGCGCTTGTAACCAGAAACAGACCAAGCAATAACCTACAATTTATATAGACGATTTATGAGACTTCCACTTACTGACATCATTAAATTAAAGAGGGAAAGAGACGAGAGAAAGCACATCCTCTTCCTTGGCGACCTCTTTATGGGCACCCAGAACACGTTGCTTTCTCCCATTGTGGAAAGCCTGAAGCAAGAGTTCTATTGTATGCACACTCCTCTTCCAAAAGGACCACGCAACGCTGTAAGCTATGTTGCGCATCTGTGCATGGACGAAGGCCTGAGACCAGACCTGATTGTGGCATACGGCGCGGCGGCCACCATTGCATGTTTCAGAACAGGGGAGACGGACAGTGGCTTTGGCATTTCCATTGATGCCATACATGCCCAGGAGATAGGCACGATAAGGAAGGTGCTTATAAGCCCCTATTTTAGCACAAGCAATATGATTGCCAATATGTTACCCCAAAAACAGTTCAAAACGCGCATAGAGTTATCCAACCTTGGCAAACAGGAATTTCTTACCCTCACACGCCAAATGATGACGGAATACCGCCAAATAGAGGACGAGATCTACAGGCAGGGAATCGAGAATACACTCACCTTATTTTTCACTTCCGAAATCGATAAACCGGCATACAAGGACTATGTCGAGCACTTCGGTTCTGCAGTTGTCCTGCCTGCTGAAAACTCCTTCTCGCCCGAAGCTCCGGATTGTGTAGCTAGGTTTATCAGGAAGATACTGGAGGTCTGAAAGGTTGGTTAGGAAAAAATATAAAAAAGTACCTCAACCGTTGAATTTTTCTTACGTCGTTACGATATTAAATATGACTAAGAAAAAAATAAAGATGGAAAAGAAAGATTGTTTTTTGATATGGATGGTGTGCTTGTCAACTTCCAATCAGAAATAGACAAACTGAATGACGACATGAAAAAGGAGCATGAAGGTCGCCTCGACGAGGTGCCTGGCATCTTCTCCCTAATGGTTCCTATGCCGGGGGCTATAGAAGCTTGCATGAATTAAAAAGTACTACGATGTGTATTCCTTTCTGCGGTCCCTTGGAAGACCCCGTCGGCATGGAACGACAAAATCAATTTGATAACCCTGTACTTCGGCAACCTGTTCAAAAAGCGTGTTGTCCTGACACATTCAAGCATCTTGTCAATTGTGATTGCCTGGTCGATGACAGAGCCTGAAATGGAGCAAGCGAGTTTCCCGGCGAATGAGTGCAGTTTGCCTCGGAGTGTTACCCTGACTGGTAGGAGGTTACCCGCTACCTCATCAGTGAGACCTTTTTTCACGACAAAGACGATGAGCAGCTTGACAAGCGATTGATTGACTATGCAATGGTGGAGAAGACCATTAAGAGTCTTGACGCATATATGAGCCTTTTGATAAAAGGCTAGGAGAGGGGTATGCCAAAGAACTTGCAGATGAGGTACTTGCTGTGGCCAAACAGACAAATAAATGATTGGAAGTGTTAGGTAAGGAAGACTAAGGCTATATGGATTGACTTGTGCTGCCGAATTTATCAAGTAGGGAACTAATTCGGGCAATGTGCTTTTCTGACGTCACTCTATGACTCAAAAGAGGACGAAGGACAATTGATAATTGGGATGGACGAGGGCAAGGGGAGCCGTCTCCGCTGTGGGGCATGACTCCTTTTGTGTGTGTCTTCGAGGTTTATTGATGGAAGGTGATGAGTCCTTCGAGAGGAGCTTGAAGGATGTTCCCGACTTTGTAGCCGTATTGATGGGCGGCTTCCCGAATTTCTTCTTGGTAGTGATGGGCAATGCTGCCGACAAAATGGACGGTATCTTCTTCTGTGGGCCAGTTGACGCAGGCGATGTTTCGCTGGAAGAATTGGCTGAAGCAGTCGAAGAGAAGGTCGTGGATGGCTGCTTCTTCTCTATGGCGGGCACAGAAGGGGGAGAGGCTTGCCAGAAAGCGGTTGGGGAGTGGTTCTCTGTACACTTTCTGAATGATGCTTTCCTGGCTTTCGCCTGTTTCGTCGAAGAACTGCTGTATTACGCGCTCGGGCAGCTGCTTTTTCAGGATGTCACCCGCCAGGCGTTTGCCGATGTAGGCTCCGCTGCCTTCGTCGCCTAGAATGTAGCCCAGAGCGGGGTTGCCTGCGTGGAGTGTGGTGCCGTCGTAATAGCAGGAGTTGCTGCCTGTGCCCAGAATGCAGACGATGCCTTTCTGGTGCTGGCACAGGCCTCGTGCAGCGCCAAGCATGTCGCTTTCGACATGGATGGCGGCATGGGGACTGACGACTTGCTGGAGCGCATGGGCAACGATGGGAGATTTCTCTTTGGTGCAGCCAGCGCCGTAGAAGTGGACAACGGACAATGGACAACAGACAACAGACGATGGACGACGGACGACGGACGAGAGTTGGGGGAGCAGCTCCTTTTTCAGTATGTCGCAGATTTCGTCTTCTGTTTGCTGAAAGGGGTTGATGCCTTGTGTATGGAAGGTGTGATGCCCGTCTCCAATGAGGCACCATGCTGTTTTTGTTGAGCCGCTGTCTGCTATTAGTGTCATGTTCTGCTGTTAATTTTTTACAAAATTATATTTTTGGCATTTCATAATTGTTACTTTTTAATTGATTTTCACAAAAAACAGTGGTGAATATGAGAAAAAGCGTTAATTTTGCAACATCATACATCTATTTATATAAAAACTTACTTTTGAAGTTCTTTTATGAGCATTGATTTGAATTTGAATAATAACCTGGTCATTATGGCAGGTGGTGTTGGCAGCCGATTCTGGCCGATGAGCACGACTGAGTGTCCAAAGCAGTTTATCGACGTGTTTGGTACTGGACGGACTTTCATCCAGATGACTTATGACCGTTTCAAGGGGGTGATTGCGCCTGAAAATGTGTGGGTGGTTACATCGAAGCAATATGCCGAGATTGTTGCAGAGCAATTGCCGGATATTCCTAAGGGTAACATCCTGCTGGAACCATGCAGACGTAATACGGCGCCTTGCATTGCTTATGTCAGCTGGCGCATCAAGGCGAAGAATCCAAAGGCTAATCTGGTCATTACTCCTGCTGACCATCTGGTGACGGATGTTGTTGAATTTCAGCGTGTCATCACGTCTGCACTGAAGTTTACTTCGGAGACTGATGCCATCGTGACGCTGGGTATGAATCCTACTCGTCCAGAGACGGGATATGGGTACATTCAGGCTGACCTTCAGGAGCCTTCGTTGTCTAACAGGGAAATCTTCCGTGTTGATGCGTTTAAGGAAAAGCCTGATTATGCTACGGCTGTGAAGTATCTGCAGAGCAAAGATTATTTCTGGAACTCAGGCATTTTCATTTGGAATGTGAATACAATCGTGAATGCTCTCCGCATTTACGAACCTGATATCTCAAGAATTTTTGAGGATCTTCTTCCTGTGTACGGCACCAATCAGGAACAGGCGATGATAGACATCAAGTTTCCGCTTTGCGAAAGCATCTCTATCGACTATGCCGTGATGGAAAGGGCTGATGAGATTTTCGTGTTCCCTGCAGATTTCGGCTGGAGCGATGTGGGTACATGGGGGTCTCTCCATACTATCGCGCCAAGAGATTCACAGGGGAACAATGTGATTGGCGACAAAGTCCGACTGTACGAAACTCGCAATTGCGTGATTCACACTACAGAAGAAAAACGGGTGGTGGTGCAAGGTCTGGATGGTTATATTGTAGCGGAAAAAGATAACACTCTTCTGATTTGCAAACTGGAAGAGGAACAGCGCATCAAGGAATTTTCAGCAGAATAAAAGTTGATGTTGTCTCTGTTAAGACGGATATTTCTATTGATAAGCATATCGGTGTCTTCTGTGTCGATGTACGCAGAAGACACTGATGCTGTTAATGTT
>CAJGCU010000055.1 GCA_904501945.1 uncultured Bacteroidaceae bacterium | reverse complement strand
GCCCCGGTGTTCCACCTCTTCCCATCCCGAACAGAGAAGTTAAGCCCGGGCGCGCCGATGGTACTGCACCGCAATGCGGGAGAGTAGGTCGCCGCCTTCTTTCAGGAGAGCCCTCGCGGAAACGCGGGGGCTCCTGCTTTTTCTTCCTGTTCCTAAGGCGCAGGGAAGAAACGGAAGAAGGAGAGGAATATTGTCAATCGCCTGTTATCTTCAGTAGAGGGATTGTTCGTAAGGCGTAATGTCCTCTTCTTTCACGCCGTCCTTCAGCCAATCTTTATATGATCGGCTATGGAAGTTTTTTCCCCATCCGTTTCCGAAAAGGACACCCTTGGGCTCTCCAGTTTCAGCCCAGATTTGTACGCAGGCTGCATAGAACCAGTACAGAGTTTCTTTGTTCTTGTCATAAGGGAATGTTATGGTATAGTATTCTTTTCCGTCATGCTTTTTTTTCTCCGGGGCGTTTTCTCCTGGATATTTATATACTTCCGGTTCCGAAATGACAGGTTTTTTATATTCGCGGTAATAACCTGGCCCGAAGTTCTTTATAACCTCTTTTCCCTGTTTCACCATATAGTTGTATCTTTTCTTTTCCGTCATCTCCTTCAGGTTCACATTCTGAGCATGAAGGGCGAGAGAAGCAAGAGAGCATAGAAGAAAAAATGAGATTCTGTTCATGTTTCTAATTTATTAGAGGTAAATTTATCAGTTCGGTACGTGGAATGGGGCTCGGCGGGATGGTCCTATTGTCTTTATGCTGTGGGAGGCTTCTTTAGGCATACCGCCTTCTAATATTTTTACGTTATAATCATCCACCAATCCAGGGATACCATGCGTGTTTGCCCATGATATGTCGGGCGCAGAGGGACCTGTTTGTCTGAAGGTATCTATTGGACAATATTGAAGTGTTGTGTGGCAATGATAAAAACCGCATACTTCAAGATTGTTAGTGTTGCTTCCTATTGATATGCTCCCGTTTGTTCCTGCACATCCTGATATGAACGCTCCCGCAACAATCTCTCCGCAATAGATATTTTTTGTCGAATGATTATAATAGATGTAGAAGTCATATTCAGTACGACCGTTTGCCGAAGAGTTTTCAAGCATCATGTTCCATGCTCTATTCGCTTGATTTATTACCGCGGGAGCAGACTTGATGGAGTCGACTGAAGGGTACGAGTAAGTTGTATATCCGGTTTCTGCAAATTTGGTTGTCAGGCTTTCCGCCAGCGTATGCATATTGCTATCGTAGTACTCTTCTTCTTGAGTACAAGATGCGATGGAAAATGCAGCCGTGGCGATAATGAGAAAGGATGAAATTCCTTAAAAAGAGGCAACTCTCAATATTATATAAGTTAAATAGTGCCGCAAATATAGCAATAATAATAACCCCCAAACGGGAAAAAGTTGAGTAAGGTAATAATTCATGTGAGTTAGTCGAATTCATGCCATAATTTTTTATTGCTATGCAGAACAGTCCGATAACTGACCGTACCCCGCGGCTCCGATGCGCTGTACCCCTCGGGTTCGTTATGGCGAACCCGAGGGGTACGTTTAACAGGAAGATGCATTTCCCTTTTTCCAGAAAAAAGTTTAATAAATTTGAGATAACTAATTCGTCGAACTAAAGCAGGAAATAGGAATCTGTATGTTAAATTGTTGAATTAATACAAATATGAGAATGATTATGTTTAAGGAATGTAAGTTTGACAACTGTCGCAGGCGTCTCCATTGGGACGTATGCCAAGGAAGTGCTTGAGAATATAGTCGTTATTTGAATGGTAGATGATGGCAATGCTGTCTATCTGGTAGTTGATGCTGATAAATTTGCGGCGGGAACGATATAATTGTATTGCTATTTCTATATTTTTAATTTTCTGTCGGTTAATTGCTAATTGTGGCTCTCCGTATTTATCAGATGTTCGTGTTTTAACTTCGATGAAGTGAAGTTTGTTATTTTTTAATGCTACAATATCTAGTTCACATCCATGGTGCAAATTCCAGTTGCGGTCAAGAATTTGGTAGCCATTTCTGGATAGGTATAGGGCAGCAATTTCCTCTCCGTTTCTTCCTAAGCTTTGTTTTTCGTTGTTTTTTTGTTGCCTTATTGCTGCTTTCTTAATATTTTGTAGTTCTATTTGTTCTTGTGAAAGATGGTAACCATTATCAAACAGATGTATGATATGGTGTGTTTCTGTAAAGTGTTTTCCAATGAGGAGAAAACGTTTGCTTTTGTTTATTTCTGACTGATTATCAATAATACAGATGGTATATCCTTTTTCTAATCCGTGTTTTATGCGTTCTGTACCTTTTAAGAAATGCTCTTGTACTATGGCTTTCTTGTAATTGATATTCCCTTGTTTAGTTCTTGCCTGGCTTGGTATGTAACCGAAGTGGTTGAAGAAAGGAATGTATATGATGTTTTCTTTTTGTAGTGGTTCTTTAAGATGGTCCGTAAAAGTGTTGTTTGAATAGGGACGACAATCTACTACACAATTGATGTTGTGCTGTTTCAGCAAAGAAAGCAGTCTAGAAGGGGTGATTTGCTCGTTTCCGTATGTATAGATGATTTGTTTTTCTATCATACTTTGAATGAGAGTTTTTGCAATTGTATAGCTATCTTTATGGTTAGAATGTCATGCGTACTTTGAGTCGTATGCCCCATTTGTTCGTGTTGGGATTGTTGAGATATGTAAGACGGCGGACGTAGTCAATTTCTACAAGTTTGAAGATATTATGGATTCCGACACGCCACTCAACGTATGGAGTATTTGTGTCCATACAAATAGTATTTTGTTCGTAACTACCGTCGGCAAGGAAATGTCCTGGGAAATAAAACAGGTCGCTGTCTGTGTAGTTTGAAGATGCAGGGTTATTTTTGTCAGTGAGTTGTCCCCAAAGTACATTCACGCCAATGCATTCACGCCATTTGAGTTTCTTTAGCAGAGGTATACGGTTGAATAACCATCCATTTAAGTCCCATTCTGCCATGAGAGTGGCGTACCGGTCATTAAGGAACTCAAGGTTAGAGATGAGGTTGAAGGTATTATCCTCTATGATGTAGGAAGCGTTTGCGGCAGGATGTATGAGCAGAGGGAAAGGGACTTTATCCCATTGTGCTCCAGCTTTGATTGTAGCATCGAATTTACCGAATTGTCCGAGCCAGAAGCGTTTGTATATGCCTGCTTCAGTAACATTATAGTTGTATTGTCCTCCTAAAAAACCATTGATTCCAACCGTATGGCTGAGAGAGAACACAGGAGCGTCGTGATTGACTTTCACACGACGTTGTTTTGTGTTAATGTAAGTAACATTGGGTTCAAAAGAAATGCCCGCTTTGAACTCACTTGTAGTGATGCCATTGAGCCATTGTGAAGGGTTGTTGGAAGGTGTTCCCACTCCATCGAGACGTTGATAGAATAGGGCATCTACAGGATTGTTCCTGGTGCGTGTGAATTGTGCATTAATTTTGAGTCCGTCTTCATATTCACGTGTGTAGTCGATGTGCAGTTCACGAGTGTGATGATACTGATCGACTTTCGATGCATGAAGGGCTGTGAACATATTGTCTTTATCTGTTGGAACGAATTTGTCGAATGGTGATATGATATCGTCAATCCAAGAGACGGACAGATTGTTCTGTGGAAATTCTCGTGGGAGATAAGCCTTTTTGTTGAAGGCATAAGTGAGCTGCCCTTTCCAGTAGAAATTGTTTGTTTTTGAGCCATAGGCTGCATAGCCGTTTGCGAAAAGGTGTGGAGACAGATTCGCGTTGGTCAGTGCAGAAATACGAAAGCGGAATCCATCATAATGATTAGCAGATAAGATGGTGTTAACTGGCCCTATGTCAACATAGTTTGGATGAAGCGAGTCGCCTGTCTCGACAAAGTTCTCTACTAAGGCCTTAAATCCGAAGAGAACATATTTGAAACCCTTTATATGAGTGAGTCGGTCAAGAAAACTATCTATTTTCCCCTCTGAATTAGTAAGTTCAACTTGTCTGTATTGATTCCAGAAAGCTTCGTCTTGCATAGAAGCGTCGGGTTCGCGAAGTGTGTTGCCCTTGATGTTCTTGAAGAGTGAGCGTGGAATTTCCTCAAAGCTGACATCTGTAAGGCGGGTGACTCTTTCCACTTGGAATTTTCCAAGCCATTTGCTGAGTTGCAGTTCTATCAGCATATCATTAGTAGATGCGATTCGGTCACCACTTGCTAATTCTGTGAAATCTTGTGAGATAATCATGTTTTCCACGAAATTCACGTCACTTCTGCGGGGAATGCTTAATTTAACCCTGCGAACCTGAAACGTTGAGTCAGGACTGAGTAAAATGTACAGGTTTCCAGAGAATCCGAAATCTTGTTGATTGTTAGGCAAAAATCCTACTTCAATGACTTTGTCATTATCAATGAAAAGTGTGTCCTGTAAATAATAGCGGTAGAAGGAGATTGCATTGTCGGCAATAGGGGAACGGAAGGGGTATTGTAGCAAGCGACATTCATTCTCATAGATGTCCACATCTGTAAATACGTCTTTTAGAGTTGTTGTTAGTATTTCTCCAGTGTTGACAAGCTCTGTGACACCTTTGCTGCTTTCGCCTTTGATGACTTGCTTCTCTGACTGAGGGTCTTTTCTGTAGTAAATTTCTGAAAGCGTCTCATCCACAGTGAGAGGTAAGATGAGTTTTCCTGTTTGTGGCGATTGCTCTACATGGTCTTTTAAGAAAGCGAAACGCTTGTATTCTCCTTCATCGAAGACTTTATCACTCACTTCGTTGAGAGAAAAAGTCATCTTTTCATATTTAGTATAAGTATAGTAGTCTTTTGAACGAAGGTCACTATTTTTCTTATTGGCAATAACCTTTTTCATCAGTTCTACTGCTGGATTATTTTTACGGCTATATTTTCCCTTCGAGCCTGACACGGTCACACCAGTGAGGGTTTTGCCCTCAGGAACCAATCTAATCGTGAGGTCTTTGTTTTTTCCGTAACCTTTGAGTTTAACAATTTGTGTCTGATAACCCATAGACGATACGGTCAGTTCTGTCCAAGTGCTGTCTTCTTTGATAACAAAGCGTCCGTTCTCGTCTGTTTGGTCGCCTACATTCTTTCCTGCATAATACACATTGACATAGTCAAGAGCAGTTCTTGTTTTGCTGTCAATCACTTTTCCTGTTACTTGTGCTGTTGCTGAGATAAATGTAAATATGAAAGTTAGAAGTGTTATGATGTACTTCATAGTTCTTCCTGTTTTTAGTCCTGTTAAACGAATCTGTTACCTTTTTATGAATTATACTTTATACTTAGTCTCCAAGAAGTTGTTCTAGCTCTGATATATTATAGATAATATGTGTAGGAATCGTATCGTCAGTTTTTTCGTCGCCCCATCCTTCACCTTTTATCCATACAGTTTGGCATCCAATCTTAGTGGCAGGTACGATATCTTTAGAGAAGCTGTCTCCAACTACAAGAATATCGCTTGCAGGCAATTCTGTATCACTCTTTCTTGTCACCTGCCGAAGTGCATCCACTCCCAGTTGAAATATTTGAGGGTCAGGTTTTCTGACACCAACAACAGCACTTTCAATGATGTGCTGAAAGTATTGAAGTTTGAAATCAGCAAGAATGGTTTCAATATTTCCATAAAAATTGCTGACAAGTACCAAAGGGAACTTTTTTGCCAGTTTCTCGATGACAGGGCGGCTTGTTTTCAGAACTTCCAACACATACTGATAGCAATAATCAGCCACATTGTCACTCAGTTCCTTTCTTTCTTCTTCACCAGTGCTCCATACTCCTCTTTCTACCAAATCGATTGTTTCTATGTCGCACTTTACTTTTAGCAAGTAGTGAAAATCATGATGTGGCTCAATGTAAGGATGTCGAGCAAGTGCACGTTCTGCTGCTACATAGCTTGTACGGAATTCCTCTTTGCAGACGGGAATACCAACGTGTTGGTATCCTTCCCATAACACTTCGCTCCAATGTCTTGAATTGGTGTCGATTGTACCTCCGTAATCAAATATGATGGCTTGAATCATGGCAATTGAATTTTAGAATTTAATTTTTTGCAAAACTCCTCATGCGTGTGTCGCATATAGAAATATAGTGCAGTCATCACAACGATTTCAAACACGATGTAAAGCCAAGGGAAATCAATCAGGCACGCCACGTAGAGGGCAATAGCTCGTGTATTGAATGTGAGAATGTTAGCCCATTTCATCATAGGTAAGCTCAGAGCACGGAATTCGTCTTTGAAAGCCTGAGGGATGTTTTCAACGCCTCCGTATTTCTCTTTGAGAGTCTTTATCAGCTGCTGAAATTTTGGCGTTTGTCTTTCTTGATTACGTGTGTAGCTGATGTATGTTTTCAAGAAAAGCTTTTGGATGATGTTTCCTTTCCATGGAGTTGTATTATACAGATGTTGCTGTTGTAGCGAATTGTCAAGTTCACTTCCTTCTTTACCTTTCAGGAAGAACAGATGAATCTGTCGGTAGTAATCAGAGAGGCTGCACTGGTGTGCATGGCAATACAGTCCAGAAAAGCATTCAGCTATGAAAAGTATTGCTATTACGATGATTGTGTTTCTCTGATTATCTTCAATTCCCATCCATTGGAATTCCAAGCCGTGATGCAAGTAAAATCTGAATAAAAGAGCTAGGTAGATGCAGATAAACCAAACGTCGCCAGCCGCTCCGTCCAGTATTCGACCCAGCTGCGTTTTCTTCCCAGACATACGAGCTAGTTGTCCGTCTGCACTGTCGTAGAAGTTTGCCCATGCTAGCAAAAGAACAGCGATGATGTTATAGATAAGTCCTTCTGTTCCTTCCGTTCTCCAGCTTCCATGTACAAAAAAGAAGGCCGATGCAGCACCTATAATCATCGACATAATCGTGACGGTGTTGGGATGTATGTCAAAATGATTGAACAGACGTGCCCATTGATAGCCAATAGGCCTTGTCCATACTGTGTCAAGCCATTCTTCTGTATCGTTGGATTTTAAGGTGGATTTTATCTTCTCTTGCATAGTTTTTTTATGTGATTCCTTTTTTTTATCTTCTAAATACTTATTGTACAATTCTTAGCGCTATGGCTTTGGCAGCCTTCTCTCTGCAAATGGAGAAACTTGGAAAGTCATTGAAGTCAATAAACCAGAAATCCCCCTTTTCGTCAATGATGACGTCACCTCCGTAGATGGGGACATTGAGTTTCTGTGCCATTTTGTCGGCATAGCGCTTGATTTTGTCGGCACAGAACTGGTAGCCTTTTTCTTTTCCATTAACTTTTTCGTGTCCAAATTTCGAATGCCCAAGGCTTGCATAGTTCCAGTGAAAGAAATCTGTACCTTCCACACCATAGAATTTGATGAGGTCACCATTCTGATGCGACTGGGCTATCCAAGTCTCCACTCCTCGTTCCTCAAAGTTTCTGAAAGCCTTATTGCCTTCCTCTTCTGTTGAACAGAAAATCGTGTCGTCGGCAGTAATAGCGCTGCTGTCACAGTTCTTGAGCCACAATGGAGTTGTAAGGTCTGTGTAATTTTCGACAGAACTTTTCACCAAATTACGTTTCTTCCCGTAGCAAAAGTCTGGCTGTGGTATTCCTTCTTCAAGCATAAGCGATGCCATGACCGACTTGTCTGTGCAGGTGAGAGTGCCATTTATCGAGTTTACAAACTTCTTACGAGTTTCCTCACTGGCATTATTTTCCAGCGCAATGAGAGTTTCCCCGTCTCTTGCCATCGTGAAGACCTTGTCAAATGCAGCATAGTCTTGCTGCAGCATCTCATTTTCGTGAATGGTCTCCACCTCATGCCCGCTTTCTTGCAGTTCTTTGACGACGGTCGAAAATATGGCTGCATCGCTATTAGCCAAATTCGGAGAATACTTAGTTCCTCTGCTTATGCCTAAAATTTTCATTATTCCTCAGTGGTGTCAATGTTTTCAATGTTAGTTGTCGGGATTTTGTTGCCCACCTTCATGAGCAGAAGACCTATAGATGTCCAGAATAGCTCTCGGACACGGCAGATGATGCTGACAAACATGCCTATGTCGCTTGTCATTCCCATCTGTGCCACCGACATGGCAAATCCTCCCTCTCTTCCTCCGAGTTGCAAAGGCATGAAAAACAGTAGATTAGCAAAAAGACTTGTAAACGAAAGAATCAAGACTGAATAGATAAATGTCAGTCCTCCGCCATTGCCAGCATCAAAGAGAATGATCATGAAATAAATCTCAAAGCTCTGCAGGATTCGTCCCGCATATTCGAGGCTGAAGCTGGCATAGAAACTTTTCCTGTTCTGCGAGTGCAGTTCAGATATCTGCGAATCAATCTTCTGCAAGTCTTCCTTATGGTTGTCAAGAATTTTCTGTGTCCATTTCCTCAAGCCCGGAATGCGGCTGAAGAAATGAATGATTTTGACCACCATGCCATTCTTGTATCCTCGGCTAAAAAGGTAAATGCCTCCTCCACAGAAGCAGAGCATCAGGAACAGGGTGATTCCCATGCCTGTTCCAAGTGGCAGAATTCCCATCGCAGCAAGCAGTACATACACAACGATGCTGCTTGCCCAGAACCAAAAATGAGAGAAGATGTGCATCATGGCAAACAGCAAGACGCTTGAAGTCGCTCTCTGCGTGCCGATGTACGGCTGAAACTCCATGATTTTATAGGGTTCTCCTCCCATCAGCCCTGCCGGTGTGGCATAATTGAGCGCAAAGCCCGTAATGGTTACCTTCAGGATTTTCCAGAATGGGATAGGGCAGTCGCCTGAGCCCCGGATAATAATTCGCCAGGCATAGGCATTCATCACATAGAGGAGCATCCACATTCCCAGGATGGCAAAGAGCCAGTAGCCTGCATGAAGTATGTCTGCCCAAAGTTGGGCAAACGATACCTTGAATGTGAACAGCATGACGATGACGGCAATAATGCCGAAAACAAAAAAGATATTCCTTATCTTATTCCCCATTTTGTTCCGTGACGCTCAAGGTCTCTTTATATTAGTCCTCCTCTGTCACCTGGTCAAGCTTCAGTTTGTCAGAGTCATCTCTTTTTTCGAAATATTGCTTTTTCAGCGGGTTGCTGCGTTCCTGGTCAAAGCGTGCGCGATTCCTTGCCGTGTCAATAGCCGTATAGATAGCCTGCCTGAATGCATATTCGTCAGCTTCATTCTTTCCCGCAACGTCATAGCAAACTCCAGTCACAGGTGCAGTTCGGATGAAAGGCAATCCTGCTGTATAGATGATGCCCTCGTGCTGCGCAATGGTCTTGAACACAGAAATTCCCTGGTCATAGTACATGGCCAGGATTGCGTCAAAATGCACGTAGCTGCCCGAATCGAGGAATTCCTCTGTGCTGTAAGGTCCCATGCATCTGACCCCTCGCTTGAAGAGTTCTTCAATGACAGGAGTAATTGTCTCCTCTTCCTCAGCCCCGTTGGCACAAGGATTCAGTGCCAGCACTGCAATGCGTGGGTTGTCGATGAAGAAGTCACGTTTCAGCGTGTTATGCACGATGACAAGCTTCTCTGCAATCATGTCACGAGAGATGCTGTTTGATATTTCAGCCACAGGCATCTTGTCTGTAGCAAGCGCAATGCGCAGATTGTTACAGATAAGCATCTTGAGCGCCTTGCGTCCTTCACCAATCTGCTTTTCTATATATCCCGTCTGGCTTCTGAACGCTTCAGCATACTCAATCTTGATGGTAGCGCTGTTCAAAGGTGCCGTTACCAGTGCATCGATATTTCCGCTCTTCAAGTCCTTCAGCGCAGCGTCCAGCGCTGTAAGAGCTGCAGCACCAGCCTCTTCAGTAGCCTGTCCAATCTCAATCTTCTGTTCCTCTTCCTCAAAGCAGTTAATCATGTTCAGGCGTCCGTCTTTAGCCATGTTGGCCGACTCCACCACTTGAAAGCTAGTCTGGTTGTTGATGGCTTTGCGATGGTAGGTTGCCACTTTCGGAGAACCGTAGATGATAGGAGTGCAGAGTGATGCCATCTCCTCAATCTGGAATGTTTTCAGTATCAGTTCATAGCCGACGCCATTGATGTCGCCTTGAGTTATGCCTATTTTAATTCTGTCCATTTTCTTCTTCTTTTGGAGTTTCTAATGTGTATAGTGCAGCTTCAAGCCTTCTGATCATGGAGCGTTTCATCTTTTCAGGTGCATAGACGAAGCCTTCCACAACGATGACTTTATTATTCTTAGTATCTATTCTCGAATGGCTCACGAATGGACCTCCCATAGCGTCATTGCGCATTTCCCAGAGGCCGCGCGCCTCCATAGCATACTGTCCGTTCACAGTGATGTTCTTTGTCCACACAAATTCTGGATTCGTCTGCATCCACATGCCCGGCTTCTCTCCAGGAATGTTATGCTTCATTACTGTGTCGCGCAGCGCGATGTAAGGCCTCTGAGTCAGCATCTTCTCGCTCACATAGGGGAGGGAATAGATGCAGATGTTCTGAATGGATGAAATGCCGTCATTGCTTGCCCAAATGAAATTCTCCCCTGTCTTCATCTTCTTGATGTCCGCAGGGATGTAGAACTCGCAGTCAAACATTTCCTTCACAGCCTTTGCAAACTTGATGTTATGCTCAAAGTAGAGGTCGTTGGCAGTCCGGTTGATTTCCTCGCTGGTAAAGAGCCCCTCAATCTCTTTCGTGTGCTCCGTGATGTAGATAGACGCGTCAAACTGGCTTGGCGCGTTCACGGTGATAATCATCTGCGGAGTGGAGTGCACATCCTTCTCCACCTTCATCTTAGCCACCGTAAATTCCTTGCCAATGTTGATGCGGAAGATGTTGCGGAAAAGATTCGTGATTCTGTCATAATGCGCCACCTCCACATGACTCTTGTGAAACTGCGGCTCATCCTGCGGCAATCCCCTCATCGGCTTGTCTAGAATAGTCTGGATAGCCCTTCCCGCATATCCAGTCCATACACTGTCGTCGGCCACAACCATCACCTCGTATGGATTGCCCGACGATGCCGGAGTCAGCAGGCTCGCCTTCCTCCTGTGCCTCTTCTCCTTCGTCCCAGCCTCGTCACAAGCAGTGAAGATACAGGATGAAATTAAAAGTAAAGCTATAAGTTTAAGTCTCATATCTATTGATTTTCAGTTTGTTTCTTGGTTGAAAGCAATCCGCACGCAGCCCAGATATCTTGTCCTCTCGAAGCGCGGATTGTTGTTGTGATGCCATGATTGTTAAGGTAGTCTCTGAAGTGTTCCATCACCTCCATTTCCACCTCCTTCAGCGGCACATCCGGCACCTTGTGCCAGCGTATAAGGTTCACTCGGCAGAAAAGTTCCCTCAGCAGCCTTGTCAGTTCCTTAGCATGCAGAGGCGAGTCATTCGTTCCTCCAAACATTGTGTATTCAAACGTGATGCGTCGCTGATGGCTCCAGTCATACTCCTTCAGCAAGTCAATCATCTCGTCAATCGGGAATTGCCTTTCAGCAGGCATCAGCTGCAGCCGCTGCTCATGAATAGGCGAGTGCAGCGACACCGCAATGTGGCATTCACACTCGTCCAGCAGCCTGCGCATATTCTTCCTCAGTCCCACCGTCGAAATCGTGATGCGTCGCGGGCTCCATCCCCATCCATAGTCAGCAGTCAGAATCTCAGTCGATTTCAGCACCTGGTCAAAGTTGTCCAGCGGCTCTCCCTGTCCCATATAGACAATGTTGCTCAGAGGCGTCATTTCCTCCTGTGTAGCAAGCAGGTCCACTGTATAGATTTGATTCAGGATATCCCTCGTTGTCAGGTCGCCCTGCCATCCCTGCTTTCCCGTCTGGCAGAAGAGGCAGTTCATCTTGCATCCCACCTGGCAGCTCACGCAGAGCGTGGCACGGTCGCCATCAGGGATATACACCGTTTCCACAAACTTCCCGTTCTCCGTAGGGAAGAGATACTTCACCGTACCGTCCTTGCTTCTGCTCGTTTCGATTGGTGCAGCCCATCCCACGCAAAACAGCTCCTCCATCTTCTCTCGGTTCGCTTTCGAGAGGTTTGTCATCTCTCCGATGTCACGCACATGCTTGCCATAAATCCACTGTGCCATCTGCTTAGCCGTGAATTTAGGCATAGAGAGTTGCAGGCACACGTCCTGCAACTCTTCCAATGTCATGCCTATAAGTGGGGTCTTTGTCATTTGCGGTTGTATCGAATTGATAATTGGCGACGGACAGTCCGTAGTCTGTTGTCTGTCAACCGTAGTCTGTTGTTAATTACCAGGCGAAGAGAGGGTAGTTCTTCATCGTCTCGTTCACTTCGCCGCGCACTTTCGCGATAACAGCCTCGTTCTCAGGGTCGTTCAGCACCTCCTCAATCCATGCAGCCACCTGCACCATGAGATCTTCCTTCGCGCCACGAGTAGTGATGGCAGGAGTGCCCAGACGGAATCCTGAAGTCTGGAACGCAGAGCGAGTGTCGAAAGGTACCATATTCTTGTTGATAGTAATGTCAGCAGCCACCAGCGCATTCTCAGCCACCTTTCCAGTCAGTTCAGGATACTTTGTGCGGAGGTCAACCAGCATAGAGTGATTGTCAGTTCCGCCGCTCACGATAGCAAATCCGCGCTTTGTCAGCTCGTCAGCCAGCACAGCGGCATTCTTCTTCACCTGTGCAGCATACTCCTTGAACTCTGGCTTTAGCGCCTCGCCGAAAGCCACAGCCTTGGCAGCAATTACGTGCTCCAGCGGACCGCCCTGCTGTCCTGGGAACACGGCAGAGTTGATGAGCTGCGACATCTTCTTCACCACACCTTTCGGAGTAGTGTATCCCCATGGGTTGTCAAAGTCCTTGCCCATCAGGATGAGACCTCCGCGAGGACCGCGCAATGTCTTGTGAGTCGTAGTAGTCACGATGTGCGCATACTTCACTGGATTGTCCAGAATACCCGCAGCGATGAGGCCTGCAGGGTGAGCCATGTCAATCATCAGGAGCGCGCCCACCTCGTCAGCAATCTGACGCATACGAGCGTAATCCCACTCGCGGCTGTAAGCCGAACCGCCGCCAATGATGAGCTTAGGTTTGTGCTCCTTCGCCAGCGCTTCCATCTCGTCATAGTCCACGCGTCCAGTTTCCTTGTTCAGGTTATAGCCCACAGGCTTGTAGAGAATACCCGAAGTGTTCACCAGCGAACCGTGAGAGAGGTGGCCTCCGTGGTCAAGGTTCAGACCCATGAACACATCTCCTGGCTTCAGCACAGCCAGCAGCACAGCAGCGTTAGCCTGCGCGCCAGAGTGAGGCTGCACGTTAGCAAACTCAGCGCCGAACAGTTCGCAAGCGCGGTCGATAGCCAGCTGCTCAATTTCGTCCACCACCTGGCATCCGCCATAGTAGCGGTGACCCGGATAGCCCTCAGCATACTTGTTGGTGCAGTAGCTGCCCATGGCCTCCATCACCTGTTCGCTCACGAAGTTCTCAGATGCAATCAGTTCGATACCTTTCAGCTGACGCTGATGCTCTTTCTCAATCAAAGAGAAGATGACATTGTCTCTTTCCATTTTTCTTTATGTTATTTGTTGATGATTAAATTTCTACCAAAAGCAGTAATAAAACGTGCAAAAGTACGAAAAAATAACGAAATAGACAAACGAATGCGAAAGATAAGCATGGAAGAAACGTGTATTTATTGTCGTGATGTAAATCTCTGTTCTTTCAGGGATGCTTTAGATTTTCAAATGCCTTTTTTGAATTTACGAGCCTCATGTACTGAAAAGAACATCATTTTAGTCTTCGTAGTGTGAGTAATATTTTAATTGTAATCACCATGTACGAAATATTTCAAACACGCTGATTAAGATATCATGCACACGGTGAGCGCGTAAGGAGTTTTTTCTGGTTTATAATGACGAAGAAATGCAGAGCACAAAGAGAAATTTTTGATAAAGAGAAAAAAATGAAAAGCCCCCGTTAAGAACGAGGGCTGAACCTAAATGTTTTCACAACAGAATAATTTGGAAAGTCACGTTTTATAAAAAAGTATAATAGTGAGCATCGTATGATTTCTAATCCAATTATTTTTCATACCTTTGTAGACAAAGAACAGAAATAGTCATCTGAGAATACTCTAAGGAACCAATAACATATTGATTATAAAAAAATAGGTTATATCATGGCCGCCGCTCACTACGAAAAGATTGAAGAAGACAGCCAATGGGTGAAGGAGTATGGTTGCGTGAGGATTGTTGAAGAAAACGATGCGGATGAGAAGAGCCTTCGGATGTTCTGATGATGATTGGTTCCTTGTTCGACGAAGCACTTGTACTTCGCTAGGCATCCGAACATGTTTCCAGGCTTCAGGAGCGCATGATAGTTCAGTTGCTTCCTGTCTCTACTGCAAATGTAAGACGTATGGACAGGGGAAAGACGACTATCAATCTCTATGCAGTCGGTCATCCGATAGATGACATTAGGAAGGCAGTGGCTTCCATAGTCACAGTTCAGTGTTCCGCATACTGAACAAATATGGTGTAAAACTGAACCGTGGGAAACATTCTTCTCCGATTAAAAAGAAAATCGAAAGGAAGAATGACCTGAATGACAAAGAAAAAGACAATCAATAAAAGAAGGAACAATGACACTACAAGAAGCTATTGAAGTACGGCATAGTGTAAGGGCATACAAAAACGAACCTTTGACAGAGGATATTGTCAAGGTTTTGCAAGAACAAATTGCAACTCTGAATCGTGAGGGCAACTTGCATATGCAGCTAATCCTTAATGAACCAAAGGCGTTCCAAGGGACTATGGCTAAATATGGAAAGTTCCGTAATGCCAACAACTATATTGTCATGGCTGGAAAGAAAGCCGAAGATCTTGATGAGCGAATAGGCTACTATGGTGAGCATCTGGTGTTGTTGGCTCAGACACTTGGATTGAACACCTGCTGGGTAGGTCTCTCCTACTCGAAGGTGCCAGGAACGTATGAACTTGGCGAAGACGAGAAGATTGCCTGTTACATTGCCATCGGTTATGGTGAGACACAAGGTGTCTGCCACAAAATCAAGACCGTCGAGCAAGTGAGCAATGCCAGTGACATCACTCCGTCATGGTTCAAGAAAGGTGTAGAAGCAGCTTTGCTTGCTCCTACAGCCGTAAACCAACAGAAGTTTTCGTTTGAACACGTTGGAGTAAAAAACAATCGACACCAAGTAAGAGCCAAGAAGGGATTTTCCATGATTGGCTATACAAAGATGGATTTAGGCATTGCCAAATACCACTTTGAGATTGGTGCCGATAATACTAACTTCGATTGGGCGTGAATCCCCATTTGAGCTATAATCCTGCAAAATGAAACTAAAGAAACGTAAAATCAAGTACGCAACCATCTTCTTTATCTGCTGGTTTGCCTTCCTGGTATTTCTTGTGGATGGAGTTTTGAAATTCCAGACGTTGGTTAACTATTTTGGCTCATATGCATTGGTGGAGATAAGCTTATTGCTATTGGTCATTCTACCCACATTGGTAGTTTATAAATTAACAAAAGAACGATAAATCGGAATTTAGTGGTATGAAAGTAGAATTGCGGAAATGGTGTTTGGCTGACAAAAAAGAACTGAAGGAATTATGCAATGCCGTTGATAGAACATACTTGTCAGACAGATTGCCGAATCCTTATACAGAAGATGATGCTAATTGGTGGCTGAATATGGTTGCCAAAAGCGAAGGTCTTGACGGAACTTTTCGCGCAATGGTCGTAGATGGGAAGATTGTTGGTAGTGTTTCCGTTGAACGAAAAGCAGATATATACAGGCTTGACGGCGAATTAGGTTACATGTTATTGAAAGACTATTGGAATCGTGGCCTGATGAGTCAGGCTGTGGGACAAGTGTGTGAGATTGCAATAAAGGAACTTGGTCTCAATCGAATTACAGCAAATGTCTTTCATCCCAATTTCGCATCTCAGCACATTTTACTAAAGAATGGTTTTATACAAGAAGGAGTCATGCGCAAAGCGGTGATTAAAGGAGGCATTATTTACGATATATTCTTATATGGTTTATTGAAGTAAATTCCAATTTATCGAACAGACAGCCAGATAGATAATGGCAAACGTCCAAATCATACAAGGTGACTTTGAACTGAAGCTGAGATTCAGTTTGTTCCTGGTGCAAAGATACTAATTTGTAAGCAATTCACACTACAAAATAGTGTCATTCGAAAGTATACCAGTGTTTGCGATAATACAAAAATTACCTGCCGGCGGAATTAATCTTAGCGTAATCATTTTTCAAGATATATGATTCCCCAAAAAGGGAGCGTACAATTCGGTAAAAAGTTAATAAAACATGTCGATTTACCCTCTTCTTAAATGTTAAACCATGTTAATAGGGGGTTGCTACTTGATACAAACACAGGAATAGATAAAACGATAAGTGTATAGATAACAAGCATTTACACTCTGTCGGAAAGGTCCGACTACTTGCTGAAATCATCATTTTTTCATTTTTTCATTTTTTAATTCTCGTGCGCAGAGGCGCGCGTATATATTATATATTATATATATAAATAAAACTTAACCTACCCCCCTAATATATGTCCCCCATGAAAAATGAGAAAATTTAAAAATTGTCTTTTCCTAAAAAAGGTTGACTCTATTTTCACTTTAAAAATTAACAATTCCATTTCCGTACGGAATCCGTTGACTTTGCTTCCTGCATAAGTTGACTTGTTTTCCTGAAATGGTTGACTCCTTTCCTGAGAAAGTTGACTTTGTACGGATTTAGTTGACTTTCCATCTTTGTAGGTTGACTACGTACTGAAAAAGTTGACTTGCTCCATACTATGAAATACACTCGGGGGAAGCCTAACGGCTGGGGGTAGACAGCCCCCGGGAGTGTTCTTTTACTGACTTCCAGACCTGTTGCTGAG
>CAJGCU010000054.1 GCA_904501945.1 uncultured Bacteroidaceae bacterium | reverse complement strand
GTGAATTTTCTTGCGGTTTGTGCTTGAGCAGTGATGAAGCACAGCAGCAGGATAAAAAAAAGATTTCTTTTCATCATAGTGTTGGTTGGTATTTGGATGTTAGTGTTTGATAATAATGTACAAATGTAAGAAGTTTTTGCCAAACATGGGGCTTTTTATGTTGTTTTTCTTTTTTCCGCCTTGAATACGGGCGGTTTGCGCCGGTCGGCGTTACTATATCCGAACCAGTAACCTTCTCCGTCAGGTCCTGTGGGCAAAAGGCAGAGTCGCAGCTGGTCGGTATATTCTCCATAGATGACAGTCCATTCGTTGGGTGGTTGCAGGTGTCCCGTGAGGATGTGCTCTGCAGGGCGTTTCTTCAATGACATCCCTGCTTCTATCCACGCTATGGTGGCATGAGCGGTGTAGTTTGGATAATATTCGCAGCAGAAGAGATAGAGCAGTTCGCCGCGATGTTCTAGGCTCATGGGCTGCTCGATATGGTTGTGGGTTGTTAGGTAGTGGAGGAATCTATGCAGAAAATCTTCTTCGTGAATGATGAGTTGTCTTATTGGCATTTGCCATGTTTCGGTGTTGTAGTAGGCATCGAGCAGGCGGGACAGGCGTCGTGCCTCCTGGAGCTGTTCGTTGCTGATGGCATCCGTTTCCAGCACTTCGTAGGGTGGCAGAGGGGAGTAGCGGATGCCCAGTTTTGCAGCGTTGCTGCGCATAGCAGTGCCTGGCAGCAACTTTAAGGATTCCAGTTGAATTTCTCCTGTATGGCAGGTTGCCAGTGTTTGTATGTCTTGGTAGATTTGCGCCAATGTGTAGCTAGGAAGTCCTGCGATAAGATCGGCATGAGTAATTAGATTGGGCAATGAACATAAATATTGTAGTCCGTCTAATCCTTGTGCCAGTGTTCCTTTTCGTTGGCTCCTGTCCAGTACTTCTTGCCGCAGACTCTGCATTCCTGCTTCTAGATGCAGCAGTCCTGTAGGAAGTGTCGCCAGCATTTCTCGCACGTTTGGCGGCAGCAGGGCTGGATGTATCTCCAGATGGAATCGAAGATAGGGATGGAACTCGGCGAAGAGCTGCAGCATGGCGATGGCTTGCTGCGGGTGATGGTTGAAAGTGCGGTCGAGGACACGAACATCGCGGATGCCGTGCTTTCGGATGTTCTGGAGTCTTTCCCGTATGGCTTCTATAGGAATTTGACGTATCGGTTCAGCTGCACCGCTGACACAGAATGCGCAGGTGTTGAAGCATCCGCGTGTAGTTTCTATCTGTACAAAAGGCTTGTCCCAACAGAAAAGACTGCTGGCTTCGGGTGGAAGAAGTTTGTCAAAGTGCAGGACTCGTGCGATTCCTCCATCATGGTATCTGCCGTTGGCGATATGGCATAAACCTGGAATTGTGTTCCAATGTTCTGTTTTGTCCCATATCTTAATCCATTCCGCAAAGCTTTCTTCTCCTTCTCCGCGGAGTACAGCGTTTACTTCTGGGTTTTGCCGTAGGAACGTCTCGTTTTCTCCAAGAAACTCTGGTCCTCCCAGTATGACAGTGGCATGAGGCAGGAGGGCTTTGATGCGCTTGATGATATGCATCAGTTGCTCGTGGGTGAACAGCCATGCGGTAGCTGCAATCACGTCGGGACGATGGTTGTAGATAGCATTGACGGCTATTCCGGTTGGCTCACCGTTGGTGCTATGGACAACAGCCCATTCCACTTGGCTGTTATCCATTACTTGGGCATGGAGAGCTGGCAAAGCTAAAGAGCTGTGTGAGAATGAGCAGTTGAGGTCTATCCAGAGTAATTTCATGACTTTTGAGATTTGAATGTTTAGATTGGCAGTACCGGCAACATGAATTCTTTTTGCAAATTTAATGTTTTTTCTGTCGACATCACTTTTTTTCTCTTTCATATTTTCTCTGTGTGTTACAAATGTTTGTGCTTTTGATAATAATTTGCAGTTGTAGTTGTTTTTTTTTCTTTTTTTATGTAAGAATGTTTATCTTTGCATCAAACACATTAAAAAAAGTCAAATTATGAGGAAATTTTTATGGACAGTTCCTGCCTTGATGTTGTGGTCTGGGACAGTATGTGCCCAGAAAGATTTGGGCAATGGTGTAGAGCTGAACGTAGGTGATGCTCTGATGCGCGTGGAGTTTGTTAAGAATGATATTGTGCGTTTACGTTATACGGCAGCGGACAAAGTTGTAGATGTAGACAATGAAATTTGTGTGAAGCGTGATCCTATGAAGGTGAAGGTAAAGCGTGCCGACACGCAGACTGAAGTTGTGATGAGGTCGGATAGCCTGATGGTACGTATAAACAAACAAACGGGTGCAGTTTCATATTTTGATCGTAAGGGGGAAATTTTGCTGCGCGAGGATGCTACTCGTCCGCATGAAGGAGAGAGCGTGAAGGTGGAGAAAGTAACTTTTGACGAGAGCACACGGCGTACTGTGAAAACTGCGGATGGCGACAAGGAGGTGATGGATGTTTTGAATCGTGAACTGGTGAGCAGTTCGTGGAAATGGAAGTTGAATCTGTCTTTCAAGGATAATGAGGCGCTGTATGGCTTGGGTGGATATATGGAGGATTACATGAACTTGCGTGGCAAGAAAGTGTATATGTGTCAGCATAACCTGAAAGAGATGGTGCCTGTGCTGAACTCTACAGGCGGATGGGGCTTGCTGCTGAATGCAGGAAGCAACATGGTGCTGAATGATGTGAATGACAGCAGCTATGTGGAGATTGGGGCTGCCCCTCAACTCGACTATTACTTCATGAAGGGGTATTGCATGGATGCGACGGTGAGGAATTATCGTTGGCTGACGGGCGATGTGCCGATGATGCCGCTGTATCTGTTTGGCTATACGCAGTCGAAGGAGCGTTATGTGAGCTCGGCTGAACTGATTGGTACGTTGAAGCGTTTTCGCGACAACCATATTCCGATTGATATGATTGTACAGGACTGGAACTATTGGGAGCCAGGAAGCTGGGGACATATGAAGATGAATGAGCGTGATTATCCTGACAAAAAGGCTTTGACAGATGCAATTCATGGAATGAACGCGAAACTGATGATTTCTATCTGGCCAAGTATGTCTAACTCGCCTCAGGAGAAGGACTTCCAGCAGAGAGGGCTGATGCTTCCTGGTACGAATGTTTATGATGCTTTTTCTGAAAAGGGACGTGACTTGTATTGGGAATATGCCAACAATGAGTTCTTTAAGAATGGATTTGATGCTTGGTGGTGTGACTCTTCTGAACCGCTGGATGCAGACTGGGGCAACAGAGGAGCAGCTTACACTTGGGATAGCCATGCAGAGCGTTACGAATTGTGTACCAAACGTTTGGCAGATGCATTGGGGCAGGAACGTAGCCAGCTTTATTCGCTGTATCATTCAAAGGGAATCTATGAACATCAGCGTGCAGCGACTGATGACAAGCGTGTTGTGAACCTGACCCGTTCTTCTTATGCAGGACAGCAGCGCTATGGAACAATGGTATGGAATGGCGATACGCACGCTTCATGGGATGCATTTAAGCAGATGATTCCTGCCGGATTGAACTTCATGTCAACAGGATGTCCTTACTGGACAGTTGATGTGGGTGCCTTCTTTGTGAAAAAAGGATGGAGTTGGTTCCATATAGGCGATTACGACAAGGGAGTCGAAGACTTAGGTTATCGTGAACTATATGTGAGAATGTTGCAGTATGCCACCTTCTTGCCAATGATGCGCAGCCACGGAACGGACACGCCTCGTGAGCCATGGCGTTTCGGTGGAGAAGACAGTCCTTTCTATCAGACAATTCTTGATTATATTCACTTGCGTTACAGCCTGCTGCCTTACACTTATTCGTTGGCAGGTGATGTGACTTTCAACGGCGGAACTATGGCACGTCCATTAGCATTTGACTATGCTTATGATGAGAATGTGTTAGATTTGAAGGGTGAGTTTATGCTGGGCAAGAGCCTGCTGGTGGCTCCTGTGACAAAGCCCATGTACTATGAGAGAAATTCTGCACAGCTGACAGGAGTGGATAAGCGCTGGGATGTGTATTTGCCAAAAGGTAAGAAATGGTTTGATTTCTATAACAATACGGTGTATGAAGGAGGACAGACGGTGGCCGTGGATGCGCCGTTGGAGCGTATTCCTGTGTTTGTTCCAGCAGGAAGCATCATCCCAATGTGTGCTGAAAAGATAGAGTATGCTGCTCTGTATGAGGACGCCCAATGGGAAATCAAAGTCTATCCTGGAGCTGATGCTGAGTTTATTGTTTATCAGGATGAAGGTGACGGCTATGACTATGAGGAAGGAGAGCGCTCTTCGTTCAAGTTGATGTGGAATGATAAGAAACAGACGTTGACCTTGATGGCACGTCAGGGAGATTATGAGCCAGACAATGACATGAGAATGCGTGTGCTTCTTCCTGACGGGCGCAAGACCGATGTTGTGTATAATGGCAAGAAGAAAACAGTTAAGTTTTAATGAAAAGAATACTTTATACAATTTTATGGTTGCTTTTCTCTGCCGGAGCGATGGTGGCGCAAACGTTGCGCTACCATCGTCCGGCAGAGTTCTTTGAAGAGGCGCTAGTCATAGGAAATGGCACGATGGGAGGCGTCGTGTACGGTGGTACTGATGTTGATCGCATTTCGTTGAATGATATAACGTTGTGGACGGGAGAACCTTGCAACATGAAGCTGTTTTCACCTGAGGCTCATACGTACATCCCTGCCATACGAGATGCGCTGAAAAAGGGGAACTATCGTGAAGCGGACCGTTTGCAGAAGAATGTGCAGGGGCACTTTTCGCAAAACTACCAGCCGTTGGGGCAGTTGCAGATTCACTATCTCGATACGGAAGGTGAGGTTAGCAATTATCGCCGAAGGCTTGATATAGGCAATGCTACTGCCCATACGGTATTCCATCGCGGCAAGTATCAGTATGCCACGGAGTACTTTGCTACTTATCCTGATTCGGGTATTGTTGTTCGTATAACAACAGATAGTCCAGAGGGCGTTAAGGCCCGCATTTCTTTGACGTGTCAGTTGCCCCATAGAATTAGCGTGAAAGATGGTGTGCTGCGCAATGATGGTTATGCAGCATACACTTCGCTGCCTAACTATTATGCTGCAGACGAGAAATTTTTTTACGATGAAAATAGGGGCGTGCATTTCCGTACAGCGGTGAAGGTAAGTGCTGATACGACGAAAGATGATGGAGACGGAATCATCATTTCGGGGGGCAAGCAGGTTGTGATTTATATTACCAATGCTACATCTTTCAGTGGATATGACAAAGATCCAGTGAGAGAGGGACGTCCATATAAGGAACTGGCAGAACAGCGTCTGCATAGCTTGTCTGCTCGGGCATATAATGATCTGTTGAACCGTCACATGAATGACTATAAGGCTATTTTCGACAGAGTGAAACTGTCGTTGGGAAAGACGCTAGATGATAAGCGTCCTACAGATGTAGTGCTGCTTGAATATAGAGACGAGAATATTTTTAATCCAGACCTTGAAGCACTCTATTTCCAATTTGGGCGCTACCTTCTGATTTCTTGTTCGCGTACTCCTAATGTTCCAGCTAATCTTCAGGGGCTTTGGAATGAGCATATCCTTCCGCCATGGTCGTGCAACTATACAAGCAATATCAATCTTGAAGAGAACTATTGGGCTGCTGAAACTGCTGCTCTGCCAGAGATGCATCAGTCGCTTTTCACTTACATGAAAGGACTGCAGGGGTCTGGCGAATTGACAGCCAAAGCCTACTATGGTGTTGACAAAGGATGGTGCTTAGCTCACAATACTGATATATGGGCAATGACTTGTCCTGTGGGCCTTCGTACAGGTGACCCCTCATGGGCAAACTGGAATATGGGTGGTGCATGGGTGAGCACACACATTTGGGAACACTACACATTCTCGCTTGACAAGAAATTCTTGGAAGAGTATTATCCAGTGCTTAAAGGAGCTGCTGAATTCTGTTTGGAATGGTTGATTTCCACTAAGGATATGGGTGTGGAAGGTTCAGACTATCTGATAACGGCACCATCTACTTCTCCAGAAAATATCTTCATCACTTCCGAAGGTTACCATGGTAGAACCTGTTACGGAGGTTTTGCAGATTTGGCAATGGTTCGTGAGTGTCTCACTGATGCACGAAACGCTGCTCAAGAACTGGGTATAGACCGAGATTTCATCGTTCAGGCAGAGGAGGCTCTGTCTCGTTTGCAGCCTTATAAGATAGGCAAGCGAGGAAATTTGCAAGAGTGGTTCTATGATTGGGATGATGAGGATCCTTACCATCGCCACCAGAGTCACCTTTTTGGAATTTATCCTGGCCACAATGTGGATGATGGTGTACATACAAAAGAAGAAATCTATCGTGCCGCATCCCGTTCGCTTGAGATAAAGGGCGACCAGTCAACAGGTTGGAGTACAGGTTGGCGAGTAAACTTATATGCCCGTCTGCATGATGCGAAAAACGCATATCATATCTATCGTAAACTTCTTTCCTATGTCAGTCCAGATGGCTATCAAGGTCCTGATTACCACCGTGGTGGAGGTACTTATCCGAATCTCCTCGACGCTCATTCTCCTTTCCAAATTGATGGTAATTTTGGAGGATGTGCAGGTGTCATTGAGATGCTGATGCAGAGTGAGTACACTCTTGGAGATAAAGGAAAGCCGAATGTTGTGGTGGAACTGTTGCCTGCTCTTCCTGAGAATTGGAAAGAGGGTTCAGTGTCTGGCATTCGAGCTCGCGGAGGCATTACGGTTGATATGACGTGGAAGGATGGAAAGGTCGCGACGCTCACGTTGGCTGCACAGAAGAGATGTCGCATTGTGCTTAAAGCCAATGGTGTCAGCAAGGTTATAAAATTGAAGAAAGGGAAGAATGTTCTGAAGTAGCGTGGATTTGTCCAAACTGTATTTTCTTTTATCATAAACAGAGTCTTTTTGAATAACTGCTGCATTTTTTGTGTTCCTTTGCAGCAGTTATTTTTATATAAATGAAAAAGATGAATCCAACGAGAGCTATCTTAACCATTACAGGAAGCGACGGAACAGGCGGTTCGGGGGTACAGGCGGACATCCGTTTCATTTCCCAATTAGGAGGGGTGGCGGCATCAGCCATCACTTCTATCACGGTGCAGAATACGCTGGGTATTCAAGAGTTTTACGACCTTCCAGCCTCGATGGTGCGTCAGCAGGTGGAGGCAATCATCAACGATTTGCAGCCGCAGGTGGTGAAGCTGGGACTGCTTCGGCGTATTGATGTGGTGGAGGCTGTAGCTGAGGTGTTGAGCCATTACCGACCTCGGCATGTAATCTATGCACCCGTGAAGGAATCTGCGCATGGCGAACGACTGCTTTCGCCCCAAGTGTATGAGGCTATTGAACGTCTCATCCTGCCGCTATGTACGGTGGTGTTGGAGGCGAGGCAGGAAGGTCCGCACGGAACAGCCAACCAGCTCTCGTCGGTGGTGGCGGTGCTGCTCAATCGGGGCGAGCAACCTGATGAGGCGATATGTCATGCCCATGAACTGTTGGCAGACTTGCCTGTAGGTTATGTCGAGTCAATGGGGCGTAGCGGCGAGTTGTACAATCAGTTTCTCGATGCTGTGGAACGCTTCTATTATCGGTATGCCGATGTGGCTTTCTATGCTGAGCAACTCAATGTGAGTTCCCCCTATCTAGGGCAGGTGACACGGCGCATTGCGGGTCGTTCGCCTAAGGGCATCATTGACGAACGCATCACTGCCGAGATAGTCTCTTTGCTCACTACGACCACCTATCCGCTCAAGGAAATAGCTCATCGTTTGGGTTTCTCCTCCCAGGCGCATCTTTCTCGTTTCTTCAAGAAACAGAAGGGCATTTCGCCTCTTCAATATCGGCAAAAATAATTATAAAGGAACACGACAATGACAAATGAAAGAAATGTGAGTGCAGGAGCAGATATAATTGCTTCTGCTGAGTCAAGAATGAGTGAAACGAACTCAAACGCAAGGCAAAGTTTGAACCGCCAGTTGGCTCAGATGCTGAAGGGTGGTGTCATCATGGATGTAACGACTCCTGAACAGGCACGCATTGCAGAGGAGGCAGGTGCCTGTGCTGTGATGGCGCTGGAGCGCATCCCGGCAGACATTCGTGCTGCTGGTGGAGTGAGTCGCATGAGCGACCCTAAGATGATTCGAGGCATTCAGGAGGCTGTCAGCATTCCTGTCATGGCTAAATGCCGCATCGGACACATAGCCGAGGCGCAGATTTTGCAAGCTATCGAGATTGACTACATTGATGAGAGTGAGGTGCTCAGCCCAGCAGACAACATCTACCATATCGACAAGACGAAGTTTGATGTGCCCTTTGTCTGTGGCGCGAAGAATTTGGGCGAGGCATTGCGGCGCATAGCTGAAGGTGCAACGATGATTCGTACGAAAGGGGAGCCTGGTACGGGTGATGTTGTGCAGGCTGTGAGCCACATGAGACAGATGCAGAGCGAGATACGTCGAGTGGTTAGCATGAACGAAGACGAACTCTTCGAGGCAGCCAAACAGCTGCAAGCACCTTATGAATTAGTGCGATTTGTGCATGAGAACGGCAAACTGCCTGTGGTGAACTTCGCTGCTGGCGGTGTTGCCACTCCAGCCGATGCGGCGCTGATGATGCAGTTGGGCGCAGAGGGTGTGTTTGTGGGCAGCGGCATCTTCAAGAGCGGCAACCCGCAGAAACGCGCCGCTGCTATCGTGCAGGCAGTTACGAACTATCAGGATGCCAAACTCTTGGCAGCACTGAGCGAAGACCTTGGCGAAGCTATGGTCGGCATCAATGAACAGGAAATAGAGCTGCTGATGGCAGAACGAGGAAAATGAGAATAGCGGTTCTTGCCCTGCAAGGGGCTTTCATAGAGCATGAGCAACGGTTGCAGCAAATGGGTATGGAAACTTTTGAGGTACGTCAGCTCGCAGATTGGCTGCAGCCCAAAGATGGACTGATTTTGCCTGGTGGCGAAAGCACGGTACAGATGCGTTTGCTTGCCCAACTCGGCCTTTTTGAACCGGTGCGCGACGCCATCCTGCATGGACTTCCCGTCTTCGGCACTTGTGCTGGCATGATTCTCCTCTCCGAGGGGTATCTCTCCACAATGAATATACATGTACGCCGTAATGCTTATGGTCGCCAGCTTGGCAGTTTTCATACGGAGGGTTGTGTGAAGGGAGTGGGTGGCCATCTTCCTATGACTTTTATTCGTGCTCCTTACATTGATAAAATTCTTTCTTCCGATTGTCAGGTTCTTGCCGAAGTAGACGGGCATATCGTTGCTGCTCAGCAGAACAATCAGTTTGTTACATCCTTTCATCCGGAACTTGATTCTGATTCTCGAATACATCAGCATTTTTTGCGGATGGTTGCAGGGAGATAGGGAAGCATAGAAATAATGAAAATTAACATCGCACCCCTCGGGTCCGTGAAAGCGGACCCGAGGGGTGCGATGTTTCATACCCGAGGGGTATGGTTTTGTATGGAGCTTCAAGCATCGTTGGTGTATGGCGATGCTTGATGCTTGTTTATTTCTTGTTATTCCAAAATTCTTCCAGTTTCTTTGCTTCCTCAACAGTGAGAGGAGCAACGGCTGCATGTTTCTGTTCTGCAAAATTAGTACGCTTCATAGGACTGCTCTCGCCATCGAAATAACCAATCATGCGGAATGTCTGGAAGTCATTTGTCTCGACAAAACCAAAGTTGTGAGGGTGGCGGTTATAGTTGTCGAACATGACGACCCAAGTGTCTTGACCGAGACGCTTCCAGCAGTTGGGAGCTTCGTGACCTTGTGGCTCTCCATCGTCATACTTGTCGTCCATAACGTATGGACCAGTGATTTTCTGTGAGGTGGCGTGTTTGACAGTAGCTGTACCTTCGTGTGAAACGTAGAAGAGATGATAAGTATCGCCAATCTTGATGATATCAGAGTCTATGACGGTGTAGGCAGGCACGTTGTTCTTTCCGTAAGGTGCTTCGAAGAGAAGTTTAGGCTCTGTGAGCATCTGCGTGAAGTCATCGTTCATGTAGATGTAGTAGATCATCTCTGTTCCGTTCTTCATACGGGTGGTGAAGTGGACAAGCAGTTGTCCTTTTTCTTCGTCATAGACTGTTTCAGGTGCCCACACGCAACCTACTTCGCTCCAAGGAATAGGATTGCCGTGCATGTCGGTGACGCCTGTAGGACAAGTCAATTCTGAGAAATTGAGGTTAGTGCGTGTCCAGTTGATGAGGTCAAAGGATTTCATCATGACGAGTCCGCGGTTGTTGCCCCATCCGTAAGATGCTCCGTCGCGTTCCCATTGTGTGTCACGATAGATAGAAGTTCCTTCATATTTCTTGTTGTTTGCAAAGATATGGAGGTCTGTCATGGCGAGGTAGAAACCTCCGTCGGGACCGCGGAAGATATGTGGGTCACGGATACCCTTTTGCATGGCAATAGTGTCTCCTGCAATGATAGGCTTGTCGTCATTAAGAGCTGTCCAAGTGTAGGAATCGTAGCTGAGTGCCATATGAAGACTGTGGTCTGCATCTTTGTGATAGACCATGATGTAGGCACCCATCTCGTCTTCTGAGGGTATCTGCATGGCCTTCTTTTGGTCGCAGCAGCTTAACAGGGCTGCGGCTGCAATGAAAAGGAATGTTTTTTTCATGTTTCTTTGTTTAAGGTTATAATTTAAAGGCTAATCGTTTAGGGCTTTGCTTTGCAGACTAATGCCTCTGAACTCTAAACCCTAAACGATTAACTCTTAAATCAAATTAGTACTTGCTTGAATTTCTCAATGAACTGCTGTGCTTCGTCCATGGTAATACATAGTGGCGGAAGCAAGCGAATGACATTGGTGCCAGAGCATCCAGTGAAGCAGTGGTGCTCCTTGATGAGGCGTGTGCGTGGTTCTTTGTATGGTATGTCTAATTCAATGCCAATCATGAGTCCCATGCCGCGTACGTCAATGACGTGGGGGAGATTTCCAGCCTGCATCTCTGCAGTGAGTGTGCTGATGAGATAATCGCCTATTTTTGCAGCATTTTCGACTAATTTTTCTTGTTCTATGACATCGAGCACGGCGATGGCTCCAGCGCAGCCTAAGTGGTTGCCACCAAAAGTGGTACCGAGTTGTCCGTAGATAGGCTCAAATTTAGGCGAGATGAGGACACCGCCCATTGGGAATCCGTTGCAGATGCCTTTTGCAACAGTGATGAGGTCTGGAGTAACTCCGAAATGTTGGTGGGCGAAGAATTTGCCTGAACGTCCGTAGCCGCACTGAATCTCGTCAAAGATGAGAATGGTGTTGTGGGTGTCACAGAGCTTACGCAAACTTTGCAGGAAATCTTTTGTGACGATGCGGATACCGCCAACGCCCTGTATGCACTCGATGATAACAGCGCAGACATCGCCTTTCTCAATCTCTTCCTGCCATGGTTGTATGTCGTTGAGCGGCAGATAAGTGACGTGTCCACAGTTGTTGATGGGTGCAATAATCTTGGGATTGTTGGTTGCTTCTACGGCAAGTGAGGTGCGGCCGTGAAAAGCTTTCTCTGCAGAAAGGATTCGTGTGCGTCCGTTGTAGAATGATGCCAGTTTCATGGCATTTTCATTAGCCTCGGCTCCAGAGTTGATGAGGAAGAATTGGTAGTCTTCATAGCCAGAGGCTTTCCCGAGTCGCTCTGCAAGTTCTTTCTGAAGAGGGTTTTGTACTGAGTTGCTATAGAATCCCAATTTGCCGAGCTGCTGGGTGAGGGCTTCGACATAGTGTGGATGGCTATGTCCGATGCTGATGACTGCATGCCCTCCGTAGAGGTCAAGGTATTCTTGTCCTTTGTCGTCCCATACGTGACAGCCTTGTCCTTTATCTATGGTGATGTCGAATAATGGATATACGTCAAATAATTGCATAATATTAGAAGGCCGATGCCTTGAGGTTGAGTCCGGCACGTTCATCGATGCCGAACATGATGTTCATGTTTTGTACAGCTTGACCGACTGCACCTTTGAGAAGGTTGTCGATCATGCTGGTAATAACGATTTTCTTGCCAAAGACTTCTACGTGTACGAGTCCCTTGTTTGTGTTCACCACTTGCTTGAGGTCGAGAGCCTTGTCGCAGTAGTGGGTAAAAGCAGCGTCTTTATAGAAGTTCTTGTAGAGTGAAACAATGTCTTCCTTGTTGAGCACTTTGTCAAGTGTAACGACTTCTGTGCAGAAAATACCACGTGCAAAGTCGCCACGGTAGGGTATGAAATCGATGGTGATTTCATCGGTTTCGTAGCCCTCGACAAGTGTGTTTGCTACTCGTGGTGCAGTGGCAGGCTTCAGCTCGTTGAGCGTTTGGGTAATCTCGTGCAGATGCTGATGAGTAAAGAGCTTGTACACTGAGAAGTTGCCGTCGCGCCATGAAAAATGGGTGGTGGCACTGGGTTTCTGCCCTGCTCCTGTCGAACCTGTGATGGCATTGACTGCGATGTCTTTTGTGATAAGGCCTGCTTTGGCCAAAGGTAAGAGTCCTATTTGGATACAAGTGGCAAAACATCCTGGATTGGCTAGATGCTGACACTTAGTAGTCTCTTCTTTGTGAATCTCTGGAAGACCGTACACATAATCATGGTCGCCTTTGATGCGGAAGTCCTGTGCCAAGTCAATAATCTTCACGTTTGCAGGGATGTCATGCTCCTTCAGGAAGGCTTCGCTCTTGCCATGTCCGAAGCAGAAATATACTACGTCCACTTGGTCAAAAGGCATTTCGGATGTAAACTTCAGTTCGGTGTCGCCTAACAAGCCTTCATGCACATCATAGACGTAGTTGCCTGCGTTTGATTCTGAATTGGCAAAGACAATTTCTACTTCAGGATGGTTTAGCAGCAAGCGGATTAGCTCGCCACCAGTATAGCCTGCAGCACCTAAAATACCAACTTTTATCATATTAACGTTCTTCGTTTGGATGTGCCAGATAATATGCACGGAGCGGAGTTGAAGTAACTTTGATGAATCCCTTTGCGTCTTCTGAAGACCATGCTTTAGCTGTTTCTCCATATTCGCCGAGCTTGTTCTTCACAAGGTCGTTTGGCGAATCAACACCTACTGTCTGGAAGCAGAGCGGACGAAGTTCAAGTGTAACCTCGCCTGTCACGTTGCGCTGTGATGAAGCAAGCATAGCTTCGATATCTGGCATGACTGGCTCAAGATACTGGCTTTCGTGGAGGAACATGCCGTACCAGTTGCTCACTTGGTCTTTCCAGTACTGCTGCCATTTTGAAAGCGTGTATTTCTCTAAGAAACGGTGTGCGCCGATGATGAGCATAGGTGCTGCGGCTTCAAATCCTACACGTCCCTTGATACCAATGATGGTGTCGCCAACATGGCAGTCACGACCAATTCCGTATGCAGCGCCAATTTCTTCAACAGCTTGTATTGCCGCAATTTTATCATCGTAGTGAACACCGTTTACAGAACAAAGTTCGCCTTTCTCAAATCCAAGTTTCAGCTGTTCAGGACCTTCTTTTGTTGGGTGCTTGAGATAGGCTGACTCCGGGAGGCCTTGTGTGGAGTCGAGAATCTCGCCGCCACAGATAGACGTTCCCCAAATACCTACGTTGTAAGAATATTTTAGCTTGGTGAAATCGGCAGCAAAGCCGTTCTGGTTCAGATAGTCAATTTCCTCTTGACGGCTTAGGTTGCTGTCGCGTGTAAGTGTGATAATTTCCACGCCAGGTGCCATTACGAGGAATGTCATGTCAAAGCGAATCTGGTCATTGCCTGCGCCTGTTGAGCCATGAGCAATGGCACTTGCGCCTATTTCTTTGGCGTAGCGAGCAATAGCAAGTGCTTGGAAAATGCGCTCTGATGAAACAGAAATAGGGTAGCAGTTGTTGCGGAGAACGTTGCCGAATATCATATATTTCAGTGATTTGGCGTAGTATTCCTGAGTGACATCAAGTGTCACATATTTTGTGGCTCCCAGCTTGTATGCATTTTCCTCGTTCGCTCTGAGCTGTTCTGCAGAGAAGCCGCCTGTGTTGGCGCAAGCAGCATAGACCTCATAACCTTTTTCTTTTGCAAGATACATCACGGTATAAGATGTATCAAGGCCGCCTGAAAAGGCAACGACAACTTTTTTCTTTTCCATATTATATAATGTGTTATTTTGTTACATGAATTTGTATGAGGATTTTACATGAATCCTCTAACCACCATCTCTTTCATGGTTTCCTGAAAAATTTCGATGGGTGTAGGTTCGCCCTTATGCTGCGTGGGGTCATACAGCATCCCGGTGCAGATGCAGAACTTTCTGTTCTTCATCTCTAGAATGGGGTGATTTACGCATCCGCGACATCCGCGCCAGAAGGCATCGTCATCAGTCAACTGATTGAAACTCACGGGTACATATCCAAGCGCAGTGTTCATTTTCATGACAGCATCACCTGAAGTGAGAGAAAAAATCTTGGCGTGTGGCCATCGTACACGTGCCAATGTGAACGTGTGGTCCTTGATGCGCTTGGCGATGTTTCGACCCTGATAATCAGGGTGTACAATCAGTCCTGATGTTGTGACGTAGGACTTGTTTCCCCAAGTTTCGATGTAACTGAAACCGACGAACTTGTCGCCCAATTCAGTTTGGACGCTAGGATCAAGAGCAAGCACGGCTTTGCCTTCCTTCATTTTGGTGGCAACATATTCGTGAGTACGCTCGGCGATACCTGTTCCACGTTTTTTTGCTGCTTCGCTGATGGTGTTGAGAATCAAGTCCACATATTTTTCATGGCTTGCATCAGCTACTATAACCTTTATTCCGTCTTCGTATGTCATTGTTTTACAATTGACTGCCTGGATAAACAGGGGCTATTGATCTTAAATTTGCTTCTAATGTGTCTCGGTTGAATCCCTCTTCAAGTGCGAGGAAAATGGTGTCGTCTCCTGCAATTGTGCCAATCACGTCCTTGATATGGGCATTGTCAATGTCGCTTGCCAGTCCGCTAGCGTACCCAGGCCGGCATTTGATGACTGCCAATTGACCGGAAATTCGTATGGACATGAATCCGTTTCGTATGGCTGTCCCTTCCTGCCTGTGCTCTCTCACTCTGCGGTAATAAGGATTGTCGGGCATCATGTAGATGGAACGCCCCTTGGGAGAGAAGCCTTTGACGACCTTCAGCAGTTTCAAGTCGCGCGACAATGTGGCTTGCGTCATTTTTACGCCTTCTTTGGCAAGAGCTTGTGCCAGTTCATCTTGGCTGCCAATTTCTTGCGTCTGGATAATTGCCTTGATGATGTCGAGTCGTGATTGTCTTGCTGTCATTCTTTTGTATATTTATTCAAAACGGGTGCAAAGTTAGTGTATTTTTTGAATAAAACGCTATTTTTATTCAAAAAATACAGGAAATATTCGTGTTTTATCCGTTTTTTATCTGTGACGCAGATACGGAATGGTGTAATGTTCTCAAAAGGGAATTAGCAGGTATTATAAGAAATAGGGAGAGAGGGACAAAAAGGGCTGCATTAAATGCAGCCCTTCGCTCTATAATCGTAAAAAAACATTATTTACGTGTAACGTATGAAGCATCGCGAGTGTCCACCTCAATCATGTCACCTTCGTTGATGAAGAGAGGAACACGAATCTCAACACCTGTTTCCAGAGTTGCAGGCTTAGTAGCGTTTGTTGCAGTATCGCCCTTGAGTCCAGGTTCAGTGTAAGTTACCTGAAGAACAACCTTTACAGGGGCTTCAGCAGTAAGGATAGTACCAGTTGAATCGTCGATAGAAGCCATTACCATAGTTTCGCCTTCCTTGAGGAAGTCACCGCCAGTGATTACTTCTTTTGCGATAGTCACCTGCTCGTAGCTTTCTGTATTCATGAACACGAGGTCTTCACCCTCCTTGTACAAATATTGGAACTGCTGGTGTGAAACCTGTACATCATCAAGCTTTGCTGATACAATCCATGTACGCTCAAGCACACGTCCGTCTTCCACGTTGCGAAGCTTTGTGCGCATAACTGTATTTCCCTTGCCTGGCTTAACGTGCAAGAAATCGATAACTACATAAATCTTGCCATCGTCAAGGCGGAGGCATACGTTTTTCTTGATGTCACCTGCTAAAATAGCCATAATCTTTCTTTGTTTTATATTAATATTGTTATTTTACTCATCGAAATCGGGTGCAAAATTACGTAAAAACATTAAAATGACAAAAAAAGTTGGTGTTTTTTGGTTTTTTCTTTTGCTGATTTCTTGAAATTCACTAATTTTGCAGTCGTTTTCCGCAGAATGTTATGCCATTGTGCGCGAGGATATATATGTGTAAGATAAAAATTAACAATAAAATAGGATAAGAAAATGAAAAGAACATTCCAGCCTCACAACAGAAAGAGGGTAAACAAGCATGGTTTCCGTCAGCGTATGCAGACAGCTAATGGTCGTCGTGTTCTTGCTGCTCGTCGCAAGAAGGGTCGCAAATCTCTCACTGTATCAAGCGAGCACCACGGCAAATAATCCGTGTAGAGCTGCTTAAGCATAAGGGAGGTATGTCGCATGACATGCCTCCCTTGCAGTTTGTGTCCCTTCGTTGCTAATGATATATAATCTGTATAGTAAAGCCCGATTGTTACATCGGGCTTTGTTTTTTTATGGAATCTTCTTGATAGCTGCTGTAGCTATTCCTTTGTCATAGGTGGAAAGGGTCATCGTTCCATCGGGAGAATAGAATTCGTAATAGATTGGACCGCCTTGTCTTGTGCTGTAGTAGTCTGAAGGCTGGAAGGTGAAAGGGGTGAGTCTTCCTGTGTAGTGCTCTCCGGGTCTTTTGAGCGCAGCCTCGTGCCAGTTCTGGAGTCCGTATGGACTGATGTCGATGTGCAGGAACACCATGTTCTTGCTTTCAGACTCTCTCGTCAGCTGTTCCAATTCGTCGAGTTCGTGGCTGGTATTCTTTTCGTGGCGGCTATACACAAGGAGAACGATGTTCTTCCCTCTGTACGTCCGCAAGATGCTGTCTCTCAGCGCTTCTGTATTGTCTGTCTGGCGTTCGCTTTCGTAGTGCAGGTGTGTCATATGCCCTGTCTCC